>NZ_JBNCAR010000004.1:0-192436 GCF_051280715.1 Thauera sp. AutoDN2
CTGTAGCAATTCCGTCCGTCTCATCGCCACCTCCTGGGTGAACAATGAAACCGGACAGATCACGTGCTACAAGTCCGGACAGTTTATGTGCTCCCTACAGGCGTGTGTCCTTGCGCCGGCAAAGCGCCGTCGATGCGCTATCCTCACCGCTTGCCCTGCGTGCGGCCTGTCGCTCTTCCCGACCATGTTTTCCGTCACCTTCTCGAACCGCTTCGAAGTCCTGCTCGACTGCCTGCTCGACCGCCTTGCCGACGAGCGCCCCGGCCCCTTCGGCGGGCGTGAGGTGGTGGTGCCGAATGCGGCCCTGCGGCGGCGGCTGGAGCTGGCTGTTGCGGATCGCGAAGGTGTGTGTGTCAACCTGCGCTGCGACTACCTGGCGCAATGGCTGTGGCGCCAGATCGGGCGCGTGCTGCCGGTGCCGGAGCGCTCGCCCTTTGCGCCGGCGCTGCTGGTGTGGCGCATCCTGGCCCTGCTCGACCTGAACCACGAGCGTGGCGCCTGGATCGCCGGGCACCCGCGCCTGCAGCACTATCTCGCTACGGCCGATGAGCGCGGGCGCTACGAGCTCGCTACGCGGATCGCTCGCGTGTTCGACCACTATCTGACCTATCGGCCGCATTGGCTCGCGTTGTGGGCGGAAGGGCGCGGCACGGCGCTGTCGCGCGATGCGGGCGAATCCGCGCGGGCCGACGAGGCCTGGCAGGCAGAGTTGTGGCGACGTTTGCGTGAGATGCTGGCGCTGCACAGCGAGCATCCGGCGACGGCCTTCCTGCGTGCCCTGGGAGCCCTGGCCCCTGATGCGCTCGCCGCGCGCGGCCTGCCGCGCACCGTGCATGTGTTCTGCCTGCCTGCGCTGCCGCCCCTCTATCTCGACATGCTGCGCGGGCTCGGACGCATGGTCGATGTGCGGCTGTACGTGCTCAACCCCTGCCAGGAATACTGGTTCGATATCGTGGATGCACGGCGGCTGTCCTGGCTCGCCGTGCGCCAGCAAGACATGTTCTTCGAAACCGGCAACCGCCTGCTGGCGGCCTGGGGCAAGCAGACGCGTGCGCAGATCGGCTTGCTGTTCGAAGGCGAGCATGAGGTTGAGGAGGAGGCCTTCTTCTCACCCCACCCGGGTCGTCATCTGCTTGCGCGGCTGCAGAACGCCATCCTCATGCTGCAGGAATTGCCGCCAGCGGGGGTGAAAGTGGCCGCAGGCGATCGTAGCGTCGAGGTGCATGTATGCCACGCCCGCACGCGCGAGCTGGAGGTGCTGCACGACCGCCTGCTGGGCCTGTTCAGGGCGCCTCCGGGCAGTGGTGAGCCCTTGCGGCCCGCGGACGTGCTTGTGCTGACCGCGGACCTGGAGCGCAGCGCACCGCTGATCGAGGCGGTGTTCGGCACCGCGCCGCCTGCCCGGCGGATCCCGTGGCGCATCACCGGCCTGGGCAGCACGCAGGACAACCTGGTGGCGCGGGTGCTCGACGGCGTGCTTGCGCTCGCCGCAAGCCGTTTTCCGGCGACGCGCGTCTTCGATCTGCTCCGCCAGCCTCCGGTGGCTGCCCGCCACGGGCTCGACGAGGCGGGGCTGGAGCAGGTGCACGACTGGCTGCGGGTGGCGGGTGTGCGCTGGGGGCTGGATGCGGCCTCGGTGCAGGCCGCGCTCGCTGAAGACGCTGCGCCACAGGGGGCAACACAGGGGGCGGAGCGCCGCTCCGCACGCGTCGCGGTAGCCGCCCCCCATACCCTGGAGGAGGGCCTGCACCGGCTCTTTCTCGCCTGGGCGGCGGGGGATGCGGCGCAGGCCGCGCCGTTCGGCGGGCGCATCGGCGCTGGTGTGCCTGAAGGACAGGCGGCGGAGGTGCTGGGCCGTTTCTGGCGCTTCATCGATACGTTGCGCACGATCTGCCGCCGTCTGGCGCAGGCGCAGGACGCGGCATCCTGGCAGGCACTGCTGAACGAGACCCTGAGTGGCTTCGTCGCCGATCTGCCTGCGTGGGCGGACGAACTGCGCGAGGTGCGCGCAGTCATTGCACAACTCGGCGCCGACATGGATGCGGGTATGGATGGCGCGCCGCTGTCGCTCGAGGTCGTGCGCGCTGCGCTCGCCGAGCGTCTGGATGACCCTGCGCGTGGCGGCGTGCCGGGCGGCGCGGTCACCTTCTCGGCGATGCCTTCGCTACGCGGCCTGCCCTACCGTGTGGTGTGCGTCATCGGGCTGGATCAGGGCGCGTTCCCGGGCAGCGAGCGTGCGGCGGAATTCGATCTGATGAGCTTGCATGCGCAGGCCGGTGACCGCCAGCGCCGGCTCGACGACCGCAACCTGTTCCTCGATGTGCTGCTGTCTGCGCGTGAAGTGCTGCATCTTTCCTACGTCGGTCGCAGCGTGCGAGATGGCGCGGGCCTGCCGCCCTCGGTGCTGGTGGACGAGCTGCTGGACATACTCGCCGAGGCAACGGCGTCCTGCGCGGGGGACCCGAACGCGCTCGCCGAGGCGCGCGGGCGGCTGATCGTGGAGCATCCGCTGCAGGCTTTCTCTTCGGAGTATTTCCTCTCCGGGACGCGCACGGACGAGCGCCTGGTGAGTTTCAACGAAGGGCATGCGCAGGCGCTCGCCGCCCGCCTCGCTGCAGCGCAGCGCCAGGCAGTAGGTGGCGCGGCTGCGGCAATGGCGGCAGACGGGGCCGCGCCCGCACGTCGGGCCGCCATGTTTGTGGCGGATGGGGCGGAGGAGGGCACGGAGGACGCGATGGAAGATCTGCCCGCGGACGCAGAGACCGGCCTGTGCGATACGCCCTTCTTCCCGGTGCCACTGCCCCCGCCCGGGCCTGCGTGGCGCACGCCCTCGCTGGATGCGCTGGCCCGCTTCTTCCGCAACCCCTGCCGCTACCTGCTGGGTGAACGGCTGGGTCTTGCGCTGCCGGAGGCCGCGGCGGAGCTGGAGGATGTGGAGTGCCTGCTCGCCGACCGGCCTGCACAATGGTCACTCGCCCGCCGCCTGCTGCCGGTGCTGCTCGACCCCGCTGCCGAGGTGGACGCGGCGGGCCTGCGCACGCTCGCACGGGCGGGCGGGGAGTTTCCGTCGGGTGTGCTCGGCGAGCGAGCATTGGATGCAGAGCTTGCTGCGATGCGCCGCTTCGCGATCCGACTGGCACAAGCGCGCAGTTGTCCTGCACTGCCGGCGCAGGCTCTGCATGTGGCGGTGACGGTGGCGGGTGAAGACTGGCGTGTGGAAGGCGTGTTCGCCGAACTGCGCCCCGACGGCTTGCTACGGCATCGTTTTGCCCCCCCCGCCGCGGCGGATTACGTCGAAGCCTGGCTGGCACACCTGCTGCTGTGCGCCAGTGCACCTGCCGCAATCACGCCGTGTACGCGCTTGCTGGCCCGGGATGCCGCCTTCGCGTTCACGCCGCTGCCGTCGGAGTCCGCGCGCGCGCACCTGGCGGCGCTGCTCGAGCACTACCGTGCAGGGCTGATGCAGCCGCTGCACTTCTTTCCCAAGTCTGCCTGGGCGTACGTGGAGGCCGGCGAGAGCGCGGCCAAGGCCGCTGCGCGCTGGCGTGGTGGCCAGCGTGCCGAGCATGGCGAGTCGAGCGACCCGGCCTACCGACTCGCGCTGCGTGGCGTGGCCCAGCCGCTGGACGATGCCTTTGAGGCGATCGCGAAGGCCGTGCTCGGCCCCCTGCGGGCGCATCTCGAGACCGGGCCCGAGCTTACGGCAGGATAGACACGGATATGCCTCTCAGCCTTGCCGGACCGGTTCACAGCGAGCTGGTCATCAAGAAGAGCCGCTTCATCGGCTGCGTGCAGCCGATGGCCGACCGTGCCGGTGCGCAGAAGGTGGTGGCGGACCTGTGGGCCCAGCACCCGGGGGCGCGCCACGTGTGCTGGGCCCTGCTCGCCGGTGGCCAGTCGGCGGCGGTCGATGACGGTGAACCGAGCGGCACCGCCGGGCGGCCGATGCTGGATGTGCTGCGCCATCAGGACCTGGAGGGCGTGCTCGCGACCGTGGTGCGTTACTTCGGCGGGGTGAAGCTGGGTGCGGGCGGCCTGGTGCGTGCCTATACCGACACGGTGGCGCAGGCGCTGCTGCAGGCCGAGAAGGTGCCCATCGTTCGCCTGGCGACCTTGCGCTGCAGGGTGCCCTATGCGCTGGAGGGCTTGTTGCGCCGCGAGCTCGAAGCTGCGGCCGCAACCCTGCTGACGGTGGCGCATGGCGAGGCGGTGGAGCTGTGCTTCAGCCTGCGCGAGGAGGACGCGGCGGCGCTTCGCGCCCGGCTGGCCGAGTCGGGACAGGGGCGGATCGAGTGGCTGAATGCGCCGGAGGAGGTCGGCTCAGCGCGAGGTGAGCATCTCGGGTAGGGTACAGACCGTCCACCCACGCGCCTCCAACTCGCTGCGCAGGTGCAGTGCGCTCTCCACCGCCCCCAGAGTGTCGCCATGCACGCAGATGCTGTCCATTGCTGTCGTCAACACCTTGCCGCTCTGGCTCACCACGCCGCCGGCCTCCAGCATGCGCAGCACGTGGGTGACGAGTAGGTCGTGGTCGTGGATGACCGCGCCAGGCTGTCGGCGCGGCACCAGCGTGCCTTTGTCGGTGTAGGCGCGGTCGGCGAAGATCTCGCCGGCCACGCGCAGCCCCGCGCGCTCGCCAGCGAACTGAAGCTCGGACAGCACCGGGGCGAGCAGGACCAGATCGCGGTCGATTGCCTTGACCGCCTGCGCCACCGCATCGGCCAGCGCCGCGTCTTCGCAGGCCTGGTTGTTGAGCGCGCCGTGCGGCTTGACGTGGGTGACGCGGCCGCCCTCCGCTGCGGCCATGCCCACGAGCGCGCCGACCTGGTAGATCACCATCGCTTCCAACTCGGCCGGGGTCATCTTCATGGGCCGGCGACCGAAGCCCTGCAGGTCGGGGTAGGCGGGGTGGGCGCCCAGGCTCACCCCGGCGGCGAGCGCGGTGCGCACCGTGTGGCGCATCACCACCGGGTCGCCGGCGTGGAAGCCGCAGGCGATGTTGGCCGAGCGCACCACCTGCAGCAGGGCTTCGTCCTCGCCCATGGTCCAGGCGCCGAAGGATTCGCCGAGGTCGGCGTTGAGGTTGATGGTCTTGTTCATGCAAAGGGCCTCTGGTCGGGCGTTGGGGGGCGGCCCCCACGGGGGGCTTCAATACAGCGGTCGGTACTCGGCGCCGAGCGCATGCACGACGCCACCGACCAGATTGCTCGTGTACAGCGCGACGAGGTCGATGCCGTCGGGCGGCAGGGGGCGGATCGTGGCGATCAGGGCCTGGGTCCCGGCCTCTGCGGCACGTGCGATCTGCGCGCCCTCGGCGGCAGTGACGGTGGTGAAGCGCAGCGTTTCGCCCGGCCGCAGTGCGGCGAGGCGGCCGAGGTCGGCGCTGATCACGGTCGCGATCTTGGGATAGCCGCCGGCGGTCTGTGCATCGGCGAGCAGCACGATCGGCTGACCGGCGCCGGGCACCTGGATCGAGCCGGGGACGGTGGCGTCGGAGACGATCTCGGCGGCACCGCTGTGTGCCAAAGGTGCGCCTTCGAGGCGCATTCCCATGCGATCGGCCTCGGCGGTCACGCGGTATTCGCTGTTGACCAAAGCGACGCAGGCCTCGGTGCGGAAATGATCGTCCTGCGGGCCGGGCACCAGGCGGATCGGGCTGTGGTCCGCTTCCGGGATCTGCGTGAGCACGTGATCGCTGCCCCAGGCGCCGGCTTCGGCCAGGGGCAGGCGCATGCCGGCGGCCAGTGCCCGCCCGTTGCCGTCCGCGCCGCCAAGGCTGGCGCGCACATAGGTGGCCGCGCTGCCGAGCACCATGGGAACCTGCAGGCCCGCGACCGCGACCATCGCGATGCGGCCCGCGTTCATCTTGCGGATGCGCAGGGTTTCGCCTTCGGCCAGCGTCACCGAGCGCCAGGGTGCGAGCGGGCGACGACCCTCCGCGCCTTCAAGCTCGAGGACGGCATCGCCTGCGATGGCGAGCTTGATCGCACCGCCGTGCGCGGCAAGCTGCAGCCCCCCGTCGAAGCACTCGATGACGGCTGCGTCGTCGGCATTGCCAGCCAGCGCGTTGGCGATCCGCATCAGGCGGCGGTCGAGCACGCCCGCCCAGGGCACGCCGATGCGGCGGAAGCCGTGGCGACCGCCGTCCTGGATCGAGGCGAAGGCACCGGGCGAGATGATCTCCAGTTGGATCCGAGGGGTCATGTGGCGTTCTCCACGGTGGAGGGGGCGGCGTGCAGCCATTGCAAGGGGTCAATCTCGCCGCTGCGCACGCCGGCTTCGATCGCGCGGTATTGGTCTGCGCTCACCGGCATGAAGCGCACGCGGTCTCCTGCGGCGAGCAGCGAGGGCGCGGCGCGGTGGGCGTCGAACAGCGGCACCGGGCAACGTCCGAGCAGGTGCCAGCCGCCAGGGCTCTCCCACGGGTAGATCGCGGTCAGGCCGGTGGCGATCGCCACGCTGCCGGCGGGTACGCGCACGCGTGGCTGGGTGCGCCGCGGCAGGCGCAGCTTTTCCGGCAGATCGCCCATGAAGGGAAAGCCAGGCAGGAAGCCGAGCATATAGACGAGGTACTCGGCGCCGCTGTGCAGCGCCACGACCTCGGCCTCGCCGATGCCGAGGGCGTGCGCCACCTCGCCGAGATCGGGTGCGGCCTCGCCCTCGTAGCATACTGGCAGGCGCCAGTGGCGACCGTCGGCCGGCACGCCATGTTCGGCGGCGGCGATCAGGGGCTGCAGCGTGGTGAGCAGGATGGCGCGCTCGGTGGTGAGCGGATCGAAGAACACCGTCAGCGAGCGGAAGGTGGGCATGGTTTCGATCACGCCCGGCAACTCGCCCGCGTCGAGCAAGTGCTGGATGGCGGTGTCGAGCGCGTTGACTGTGCCGAGCAGGGCCGGATCGATCACGGCGCCGAACTCGATCGTCAGTGCGGCGTCACCGGCGTCGAGGATGCGATGGCTCAAGTGCGTGCTCCTGGCGTCACAGTGAGGAAGTGGAGGCTGCGCGTGCCGCCTGGTCGTAGCGACCGGACAAGGTGCGCAGCAGACGGGCGAGCTCGCCGATCTGCGCGTTGTCCTCCGGGTTTCCGGTGAAGCCCGGCATCAGGCAGTCCTCCCGCACGTCGCGATAGGCCATGCAGACCTCGCGACCCTGCTCGGTGAGCGAAAAGAAGGCCTCCTTGCCGCGCTTGATGCTTTGCACCAGGCCCAGCCCGGCGAGCTTGCGCAGCGAGTAGGAGACGACGTGGGTGTCCTCGATGTTGAGCACGAAGGCGATGTCGCCGAGGCGCTTCTCGATGTCGCGGTGGGCGACGTGGTGCAGGACCAGTACGTCGGTGGGGGTCATGTCCTTTACCCCGGCGGCGGTCATGCACCGGATCATCCAGCGCGCAAAGGCATGCCAGGCGATGATCAGGCCGAACTCGAACTCGGAGAGCTCGGGTGATTTGGCCGACACCAGATGCTGGGACGAAACGATGCGATTGGCCTCGGTCATGGTGGTCTCCGGGGAAAAGACACGGGTTTGATGAATGAAACGTCGAAAAAACGTATACGTTTTGTTGACAAGATACCCATAAAATCTCTATCGTGCAATAACGGTGACTTATGAGAAGCAGGTCGCCGCCCCTCAAACCGCGTTACGGGGCTCTCGCCCTCCTTCAATCAGGAGCACATGCCATGACTCTCTCACGTCCTCTCTTCAAGGCGCTCACCATCTCCCTTCTCGGTCTGGGGCTGGCCGCAAGCGCCCACGCCCAGAGCACCTGGGACATGCCCACGCCTTACCCGGCCAGCAACTTCCACACCGAAAACATCCAGCAGTTCGCCAAGGAGGTCGATGAGGCCACCGGTGGCAAGCTCAAGATCACCGTGCATCCCAACGGCTCGCTGTACAAGGCCAACGAGATCAAGCGGGCAGTGCAGGGGGGGCAGGCGCAGATCGGTGAGGTGATCATCTCCGGCCTGGCCAACGAGGATGCGCTCTACGCGCTCGATACCGTGCCCTTCCTGGCCACCGGCTACGAGGACTCGAAGAAGCTGTGGCAGGCCTCCAAGGACGCGGTCGAGGCGCGCCTGGCGAAGAACGGCCTGAAGATCCTGTACTCGGTGGCCTGGCCGCCGCAGGGCCTGTATTCAAAGACCGAGCTCAACACGATCGGCGACCTCAAGGGCATGAAGATCCGCTCCTACAGCCCGACCGTGGCGCGCATGATCCAGCTCATGGGCGGTCAGCCAGTGACTGTGCAGGCAGCGGACCTCACCCAGGCGCTGTCGACCGGCGTGGTGGCGGCCAACCTGACCTCGTCGGCCACCGGCTACGACACCAAGAGCTGGGAGCAGCTCAGCCATTACTACGATATCCAGGCCTGGCTGCCGAAGAACATCGTGTTCGTGTCGCAGAAGGCCTTTGATGGCCTCGACGATGCCAGTCGCGAGGCGCTGCTCAAGGCGGCTGCGGCTGCCGAAGAGCGCGGCTGGAAAGTGTCGGAAGAGAAGACCGCCTGGTACATCGACCAGCTCACGGCCAACGGCATGAAGGTTCAGCCCGCGCCCGAGGCGCTGCAGGCCGAACTGCTCAAGATCGGTGAGCGCATGACCGCGGAGTGGGCCGAGAAGGCCGGCGCCGACGGGCAGGCCATTCTCGACGCCTATCGCAAGCTCAAGTAAGTCCTCGCTGTCCCACGGGGCCCGTGCATGCGGGCCCCGGCCTTTCCGGAGACCGCCATGAGAGCGTTGCTCGATTCACTGTACCGCTTGTCCGGTGCGCTTGCTGCTGTCGGCATGATCTTCACCCTGGTCATGGTCGCGGCCGGCGTGTTCACCCGGCCGTTCAATATCTACCTGCCGGGGACCGATGACTACGCGGGCTACGCAATGGCGGCCTGTGGTTTTCTGGCGCTCGCCTACACCTTCAAGCACGGTGAACACATCCGCGTCAGCCTGGTGATCGAGCGCCTCGGGCCGCGCATGCGCCGTGTCGCGGAGTGGTTCGCACACGGCGCCGGCGTGGTGGTCGCTTCCATGCTTGCCTGGTACGCAGTGCGCCTGGCCTGGCAGTCGCACGAATTCGACGAGATCTCGCAGGGCATTGACGCCACGCCGCTGTGGATTCCGCAGCTGTCGATGGCGGTCGGCGCGGTGATCCTGTTGGTCGCCGTGCTCGACGACTTCGTCCAGGTCAGCCTCGGCCGCGAGCCGCAGCGCCTGGCCAGGGCCGACGCCGAAGAAATGGCGCACATGGAATAAGGGGCCATCATGGAACTCACCGCTGCACTCGTTCTCGTTGGTCTGATGGTGCTGCTGCTCGCCGGCGGCCTGTGGATCGGCCTCGCCCTGATGGCGATCGGCATCCTCGGCATGCTCGGCTTCACCACACGCGCCGCCGGCGACGGCATGGCCGTCGCCATCTGGAGCCACGGCTCGAGCTGGACCCTGACCGCGCTACCGCTCTTCCTGTGGATGGGCGAGATCCTGTTCCGCACCAAGCTGTCGCAGGAGATGTTCAAGGGCCTGTCGCCCTGGCTCGAGCGCCTGCCCGGCCGCCTGCTGCACACCAACGTGATCGGCTGTACGCTGTTCGCCGCGGTGTCGGGCTCGTCTGCGGCCACCTGCGCCACCATCGGCAAGATCGCCATGCCCGAGCTGAGCCGCCGCGGCTATCCGGAGTCCATGGTGCTTGGCACCCTGGCCGGCGCCGGCACGCTCGGCCTGCTGATTCCGCCCTCGATCATCATGATCGTGTATGGCGTGGCGGCCGACGTGTCGATCTCCAAGCTCTTCATCGGCGGCGTGCTGCCGGGCATCCTGCTCGCGTCGCTGTTCATGGGCTGGGTGGTGATCTGGTCGCTGATGAATCGCGACAGGATCCCCCCGGCCGACCTCAAGAGCAGCTTCATGCAGAAACTCGCGGCGTCGAGGAACCTGATCCCGGTGGTGCTGCTGATCGCCGGCGTGCTCGGCTCGATCTACAGCGGCGTTGCCACCGCCACCGAGGCGGCGGCGATCGGCGTGATCGGCAGCCTGATCATCGCCGCGGCGCAGAAGTCGCTGACCCGCGAGAGCTTCATCGCCGGCCTCATGGGTGCCACGCGGCTGTACTGCATGATCGCGCTCATCCTCGCCGGCTCGGCGTTCCTGACCCTGGCGATGGGCTACATCGGCTTGCCGCGCCATCTGGCCGAGTGGATCGGCACGCTCAACCTCACGCCCGGCATGCTGCTGTTCGCGCTCGCGATCTTCTTCGTGCTGCTCGGCTGCTTCCTCGACGGCATCTCGATCATCGTGCTGACGATGGCGGTGCTGCTGCCGACGATCCAGGCCGCGGGCATCGATCCGTTGTGGTTCGGCGTGTTCGTGATCGTGGTGGTGGAGATGGCGCAGATCACCCCGCCGGTGGGCTTCAACCTGTTCGTGCTGCAGGCACTGTCGGGCAAGCAGATCACCACCATCGCGGTGTATGCGCTGCCCTATTTCCTGCTCATGGTGCTGGCGCTGATCCTGTTGTACACCTTCCCCGGATTGGTCACCTGGCTGCCGGGGCACATGATCGGCTGAGCGCGTCGAAGCAAGGCGCGTCTCATCGCGGAGGTTCGCATGTCCATCAGCGTTCTCGACCTGTTCAAGATCGGTGTCGGCCCGTCCAGTTCCCACACCGTCGGGCCAATGCGTGCGGCGCACGATTTCGCTGCCGTGCTGGCGCATCGCGGCTTGCTCGGCCGTGTGCGTCGGATCGAGGTGAGGCTCTACGGTTCGCTGTCGGCGACCGGCATCGGACACGGCACCGACCGGGCCGTGATTGCGGGCCTGATGGGTGCGCGGCCCGACGAGGTCGATCCGGATGGACTCGTCGAGGCGGTGGATGCAGTGCGCATCGACGGTGCGCTGCCGCTGCCGGGTGGCGTGGTGGTGCCTTTCGAATGGGGGCGAGACATGCGCCTGCTGCCGGTGAGTCTGCCTTACCACCCGAATGCGCTGCGCCTGACGGCCCAGGGTGAGGCGGGTGTGCTGTACGAGAACAGCTATTACTCGATCGGGGGCGGCTTCGTGATCGACGAGGCGCAGGCTCGCTCCGATACGCCGGGCGAGGCCGAGGTGCAAGTGCCTTATCCCTTCGATACCGGCGCCGAACTGCTCGCCCAGTGTCGGCGTCACGGTCTGCGCATCAGTGCCCTGGTGCTCGCCAATGAGGGTGCCTGGCGCAGCGAGGATGAGACGCGCGCTGCGTTGCAGCGCATCTGGGGCGTGATGCACGCCTGCGTCGAGCGTGGCATCGCCCATGAGGGCGTGCTGCCTGGCGGACTGAAGGTGCGCCGCCGAGCTCCTGCGCTGTATCGCAAGCTCAGCGAACAGAGCACCGGTCGCAACATGATCAGCGATTCGATGGCGGCGCTCGATTGGGTCAATCTCTATGCGCTTGCGGTCAACGAAGAAAACGCCGGTGGCGGTCGCGTCGTCACCGCGCCCACCAATGGTGCGGCCGGCATCATCCCGGCCGTGCTGCACTACTACATGAAGTTCATGCCGGGCGCTGGCGCGCGCGACGTGGAGAATTTCCTCCTCGCCGCGGCTGCGGTGGGTGTGCTGTGCAAGAAGAACGCTTCGATCTCGGGCGCCGAGGTCGGCTGTCAGGGCGAGGTCGGCTCGGCCTGCGCGATGGCTGCGGCGGGCCTGGCCGAGGTGCTCGGCGGCACCCCAGAGCAGGTGGAGAACGCCGCCGAAATAGGCCTCGAACACAACCTCGGCCTGACCTGCGACCCGGTCGGCGGTCTCGTGCAGGTGCCCTGCATCGAGCGCAATGCGATGGCCTCGATCAAGGCCATCAACGCTGCGCAGCTGGCCCTGCGCGGCGACGGCGCGCACGCGATCTCGCTCGATCAAGTGATCCGCACCATGCGCGACACCGGTCGTGACATGCTGGACAAGTACAAGGAAACCTCGCGCGGCGGCCTCGCCGTCAGCTTCCCCGAGTGCTGACGGCAAGCACTCGGGACGCTTGCCGGTTCTTTCCGGCCCGGCGCAGCCCACTCATGCCGCGTCCGCACCACGCCATATCCGGCATCCCTGACCACAACGTCATCCACGAGGAGCCCCCCCGATGACCACCGCCACCCCCGCGGCGCTGCAGCGCGTGCTGCGCACGAGCCTCATCTCCCAGATCGCCATTGGTCTGGTCCTCGGCGTCGCCCTGGCGCTGATTGCGCCCGCTGCGACCCCGTCGGTCGCACTGCTTGGCGACCTCTTCATCGCCGCGCTCAAGGCCGTCGCGCCGATTCTGGTGTTCGTACTGGTGGCTGCAGCCATCGCCAATCACAAGCACGGTCAGCCGACCCACATCCGTCCGGTGCTGATCCTTTACCTGCTCGGTACCTTCGCCGCGGCGCTGGTCGCGGTGCTCGCCAGCTTCGCCTTCCCCACCACGCTGGTGCTCGACGCGCCGGCCGCCACCGGCAACCCGCCGGGCGGCATCCTCATCGTGCTCAAGAACCTGCTGCTCAACGTGGTTGCCAACCCGGTCAGGGCGTTGATGGAGGCCAACTTCGTCGGCATCCTGGCGTGGGCGATCGGGCTGGGCATCGCGCTGCGTCACGCCGGTGAGGGTACGCGCAAGGTCGTCAACGACCTCGCCGACGCGGTGCCGAAGATCGTGCATGTCGTGATCCGCTTCGCCCCGCTGGGCATCTTCGGACTGGTCGCCGCAACCATGGGCGAGACCGGCATCGAAGCGCTGCTCGGCTACGGCCGGCTGCTGCTGGTGATCGTGGGCTGCATGCTGTTCGTCGCGCTCGTGGTCAATCCGCTGTTCGTGTTCTGGAAGCTGCGCACCAACCCCTATCCGCTGGTCTTCACCTGCCTGCGCGAGAGCGCCGTCACCGCCTTCTTCACCCGCAGTTCGGCGGCCAACATCCCGATCAATCTCGAGCTCTGCCGTCGCCTCGGCCTGCACGAGGACACCTTTGCGATCTCGATCCCGCTCGGCGCCACGATCAACATGGCCGGGGCGGCGATCACGATTTCGGTAATGACGCTCGCTGCGGCCCACACGCTGAACATCCCGGTCGACTTTGCCACCGCGCTGCTGCTGTGCATCGTTTCCTCCCTGGCTGCAGCCGGTGTGTCGGGCGTGGCGGGCGGGTCGCTGCTGCTGATCCCGATGGCGACGGCGCTGTTCGGCATCGACGCCGACGTGGCGATGCAGGTGGTGGCGATCGGCTTTGTCATCAGCGTGGTGCAGGACTCGGCCGAGACCGCGCTAAACTCCTCGACCGACGTCCTCTTCACCGCTGCCGCCAGCGCTGCAGCGACCGGCGAGCCCCTCAACCTGGACCGCGCCTGATCTCCCCATGCAGCCGAAGCAATATTTCGCCAGCGACAACTACGCCGGCGTCTGTCCGGAGGCCCTGGCAGCCTTCGTGGCGGCCAATGCTGGCCACGCCCCGGCCTACGGCGAGGACGAATGGACGCGCAAGGTCTCCGACCGCCTGCGTGAGCTGTTCGAGACCGACTGCGACGTCTACTTCGTCTTCAACGGCACGGCTGCCAATTCACTGGCGCTCGCCTCGCTGTGCCAGAGCTACCACAGCGTGGTGTGCCACGAGCTCGCCCATGTCGAGACCGACGAGTGCGGTGGGCCGGAGTTCTTCTCCAATGGCTCCAAGCTGCTGCCTGCGCGCGGCGAGCAAGGCAAGCTGACGCCGGAGGCTGTGCTCGAGGTGGTTTCGCGCCGCAGCGACATTCACTACCCGAAGCCGCGCGTGGTCACGCTGACGCAGAGCACCGAGGTCGGCACGGCGTACCGGCCGGACGAGGTGGCGGCGATCGCCGCGTGCGCGCGCGAACACGGTCTGCGCGTGCACATGGACGGCGCGCGCTTCGCCAATGCAGTGGCCTCGCTCGGCGTGATGCCGGCCGAGATCACCTGGAAGGTGGGCGTCGACGTGCTGTGCTTCGGCGGCACCAAGATGGGCTTGCCAGTGGGTGAGGCAGTGGTGTTCTTCGACCGCCGGCTGTCGGAGGACTTCGCGTACCGCTGCAAGCAGGCCGGGCAGCTCGCCTCGAAGATGCGCTTTCTGTCCGCGCCCTGGCTCGGCATCCTGGAGGACGATGTGTGGCTGAAGCACGCCCGCCACGCCAACGCCATGGCGCAGCGCCTCGCCGCGGGACTGGTCCGGATGCCGGGCGCCAGGCTGATGTTTCCGGTGCAGTCCAACGGCGTGTTCTGTGAGCTGCCTCTGACGGTGCTCGACGGCCTGCGCGCACGCGGCTGGCGCTTCTACACCTTCATCGGCGCCGGCGGGGTGCGCTTCATGTGCGGCTGGGATACGCTGCCCGCGAGCGTCGACGCGCTGCTTGCCGACGTGCAGGCGCTGTCGGTCCCGTAGCGGCTCGCGGCCAAGCTCCGTTACCATCCCCGCCATGTCTGCCGCGCCCGAACTCGACGTCTTCTCCTGCCCGCTCGACGGCATTCGTCTGGTAGAGGCCTCTGCCGGCACTGGCAAGACCTGGAACATCTGCGGGCTCTACCTGCGCCTGCTGATCGAGCGCGCGTTGCCGGTGGAGGCGCTGCTCGTCGTCACCTTCACCAAGGCCGCGACGGCGGAGCTGTCGGCACGCATCCGTGCGCGCATCGCCGAAACGCTCGGCGTGCTGGAGGGCGGAGCGGCGGGTGCAGACCCGTTCGTGCCCGGGCTGATCGATTCAGCGCGCGCGCGCGGTCTTGAGGACGCGCAGATGGTGGCGCGCCTTCGCCTGGCGCTGCAGACCTTCGATGAGGCGGCGATCTTCACCATCCATGGTTTCTGTCAGCGAGCGCTGGCCGATACGCCCTTCGCGGCGGGGTTGCCCTATGCGCTCGACCTCGTCGAGGACGACAGTGCACTGCGCATGGAGGCCGTGCAGGATTTCTGGCGGCGTGAAGTTGCCACCGGGGTGTCGCCGCTGCTGGCGGATCATCTGCTGCAGACCGGCGACACGCCCGAGGTGTGGGCGGACATCCTGCGGGAGCACATGGCGCGGCCGTGCGCGGTGGCGCTCTGGGACGAAGCGGTTTGCGCGCCTGCTGCTGCGGGGGCGGCTGGAGGGGACAGCACGCCGCGCGCAGGGCCGGAGGCGGCATCCGAAGCCGCTGCCGCGCAGCGTCTGCGCAGCGCCTATGCGGCGGCGTGCGCCCTGTCGACCGGCTTGCACGAAGCCTGTGCCGCGGTGACTGCGGCGCTCGCCGGCCTCAATGCCAACAGCTACAAACTGGAGGCGATCGACAAGGCCGCCCAGCAGTGGGCCACCTGGCTCGCAGCGGACAATGCACTTCACCCGCTGCCGGGCAGCAAGGACAGCAAGCTCGCGCTGCTGTGTGCCGACACGCTGGAGGTGCGCACGACTGCGGCCGGTCGCAAGAACGGCCTGGCCCCGCCGCGTCACGCTTTCTTCGATGCAGCCGCTGAGTTGCTCGCCGCACGCATCGAGGTGGATGCGGCGCTGTCCGTCGCCCGCCTGCGCCTGCTGCGTCGGTTCCTCGAACACACCACGGCCGCCTTGCGCCGGCGCAAGCGCGAGCGGCGGCAGATCGGTTTCGACGACATCTTGTGGAACGCCCATGTGGCACTGCACTCCGGTGCGCAGCCCTGGCTGGCGACGGCGCTGCATGTGCGTTACCCGGTGGCGCTGATCGACGAGTTCCAGGACACCGATCCGCTGCAGTTCGGCATTTTCGACCGCATCTACCACGCCGAAGGCCGCCACGGCACCCTGTTCCTGGTCGGCGACCCCAAGCAGGCGATCTATAGTTTCCGCAGCGCGGACCTGTTCACCTATCTTGCTGCGCGCGAGCGCACCGATACCTGCTACACGCTTCGTCATAACCAGCGCTCGGCGCCCGCGCTGATCGAGGCCTGCAACCGGCTCTTCAGTGCGAACCCGGCGGTGTTCATGATGGACGGGCTGGACTACGTGTGTGTTGGCGCCGGCAGCCGGCACCGTGCGCCCCTGCATGACGATGGCGCGCCCGATGCAGCGCCGGCGCTGCAGCTCTGGCGCATCCCGCGCGACGACACGCAGGACGAGGGCGAGGAAGGCGGCGGGAGCCGGCTGTCGCGTGCGCAGGCGTTGCAGCGGGCTGCGCTCGCCACGGCCGCCGAGATCGCGCGCTTGCTCGCTGCGGGCGCTGAGGGGCGTGTTCGCATCGGCGCCAAGCCGCTCGTGCCTGCCGACATCGCGGTGCTGGTGCGCAGCCACCGTCAGGGCGCGCGCATGCGTAGCGCGCTCGCCGCGTTCGGGGTGGGGAGCGTGGAGTTGTCGCAGGCCAGCGTGTATCACACCGACGACGCTGAAGAGCTCGAGCGTGTGCTGCTGGCGATCGCCGAGCCCTTGCGCGAGCGCCGCGTAAAGGCGGCGCTCGCGACCAAGACGATGGGACGCGATGCCGTTGCGATCGCCCGCCTCGCCGAGGACGAGTCCGCCTTGCTCGCCACCCTCGACGCCTTCACGCGCTGGCGCGAACTGTGGCTCACGCGCGGCTTCGGCGTGATGTTGCGGCAATGGATGAGCGACGAGGGCGTCGCCGCGCGCCTGCTCGCCCGCACGGACGGCGAGCGCCGGCTCACCAATCTGTTGCACCTGGCCGAACTGCTGCAGCAGGATGCGGGCAGCCTCACCCCCGAGGTGTTGTTGCGCCTGCTCGCCAGCCGGCGCGCCGACGGCGCCACGGGCGAGGCCGCCCAGTTGCGTCTCGAGTCCGACCGCAACCTGGTGCAGATCGTCACCATCCACCGTGCCAAAGGGCTGGAGTACGGCGTCGTGTTCTGCCCCTTCCTGTTCGACGGCTACGCGCGCAGTGGCGGCGGGGGGGGCATGCGTGCCTGGCATGACGATGCCGGCGCGCTGGTGCTCGATTATCGTGCGGCGACGTCCGATGATCGGGCGGTCAAGGCGCGCATGCGGCGCGAGCAGCAAGCGGAGGACCTGCGCCTGATCTATGTGGCGCTGACACGCGCGGTGCACCGCTGCTATCTGGTGGTGGGAAGCTATGCCCGTACGCACTTCGGCAAGGTCAGCCATGCCGAAGCGGGGCGCAGCCTGCTCAACTGGATGGTTGCCGGCGCTGGCATGAGCCCGGAGGTCTGGGCGGAACACAAGCCGACACCGGCTGGAACCGATGCGCACTGGCGTGCGTTGGCGACCTCCGCCACGCTCGAGGGGCGTTCGGTGATTCAGCTCTCGGACCTGCCCGAAGGCGAGGGGCCGGTGCTGGTCCCGCCGGAGACCGCCGGCCAGCGTCCGCACGCGCTCCGCCCGCCCGTACTGCCGTCTGCCTGGCGCATTGGCAGCTTCAGTGCGCTGCTGTCGGGCGCTGCGCATGAACGCGCGGCACAGGATCACGATGCGGAAGCGATCGGCGCGCCCGAACTCGCCCGCCTTGCGGCAGGGAGGGTGCCCGGCGTCGCTGCCGGCGTCGCGTCTCCGCCGACCACGGACCTGGCCGCGGAAGTCGATGCGGGCCGGACCGATCCGCAGGCCAGTGCCGCTGACCTGACCCCAGGCTCACACGGTCCCGACGACATCCTGCGCTTCCCGCGCGGCCCCGCCGCGGGCGACTGCATGCACGCCGTGTTCGAGTCGATCGACTTCACCGATCCGGCGGGTTGGGACGTCGCGATCGAAGCCGCGCTGGCCATGCACCCCCAGACGCTGGCCGCGGAAACATCGCCCTCCGACGCCACGGCCGTGCCCGGACGGGCGGCCGAGGCAATGCAGGCCAGGCTGCGCCGCATGCTGCGCGGGATGCTGGAGGATGTGCTCTCCACGCCCTTGCTCACCAGGGAGGATTCCGCCCAGCCTTTGCGCCTGGGCGAGCTACCGCCGGCGCGCAGGCTGGTCGAGCTCGGCTTTCATCTTCCCGCGCCGCGGCTCACTGCCGAGCAGCTCAATACCTGGCTGGCTGCTCAGGGCTACGGGGTGCCGCGGCTCGCCTTCGCCGGCCTGGAGGGCTACCTGAAGGGCTTCATCGACCTCGTTTTCGAACACGAGGGGCGCTATTACGTGCTGGACTGGAAATCGAACCACCTTGGCGACCAGCCCCAGGACTATGGGCCCGAGCGGCTGGAACTCGCGATGCAGGCGCATGGCTACCACCTGCAGCACCTGCTCTACAGCCTTGCGCTGCACCGCCATCTGGCGTGCAGCCTGCCGGGTTACGACCATGCACAGCATTTCGGCGGCGTGCTCTACCTGTTCGTGCGCGGAGTGCGTCCGCACTGGCGCATCGGCGGGCGCGCCGCGGGCGTGTTCCATCACCGTTGCCCGCCGGCGACGCTGCGGGCACTGGATGCGCTGCTCGCAGCAACTGCACACGAGACGGCTGGAGCGGCCGCATGAGGGATCTGGCCGAAGGTTTCGCCCGCCATCTTGTGGATTGGGCAACGACGCTGGAAGCCCCTGCGGACAGCGTGGCGGTGCTCGGTCCGCTGGCCCGCCGGCTCGCACTCGCGACCGCAGCCGGACATGTCTGCGTTCCGCTGGGTGCGCTGGCGGATACGCCTGCAGCGACGTGGTCCACCGGCGTGCAAGCGGCCCCCGACGAGGCGAGCGCGCCGCAAGACGCAGCGCAGCCGGACCTGCTCGGGCTGGAGGACGAGCCTGGGGTGTCGGGGCAGCTGGGCGCGGGGGAAGGCCTCCCCCTGCCCCGCTTGCGCGCCCGCCTGCTTGCCAGTGGTGTGGTGGTCGATGCGGCGCTGGCGACTCCCGGGCGTTCGGCGCATCCGTTGGTGCTCGATGCCGGCGATCGCCTCTATCTGCGCCGCCTGTTCGATCAGGAGCGCGCGCTCGCGCGTGCGCTGGTCGCGCGGGCACGTTCGGTTCCGGTCGGACCGGAGCCCGTGCCGGCATTGCTCGATAGCCTGTTTCCACCTCGCCCCGGAGCGGGGCACGACTGGCAACGGATCGCGGTGCTGCTCGCCTTGCGCGCTCGCCTCACCGTGATCAGCGGCGGCCCCGGAACGGGCAAGACAAGCACCGTCGCTGCGCTGCTCGCCTGTCTGCTGGAGGTGGAACCGGAACTGCGCATTGCGCTGGCCGCCCCGACCGGCAAGGCAGCGGCGCGCATGCTAGAGGCTCTGCGCCAGCGGGCGCAGACCCTGCCCGCAGCGCTCGCCGCCCGCCTGCCGGATGAGGCATTCACGGTGCACCGCCTGCTCGGGGTCACGCCGGAGGCCGGCCGCTTCCGCCATCATGCAGGCAATCCGCTGGCAGTGGATGTGCTGATCGTCGATGAAGCCTCGATGCTCGACCTTGCCCTCGCGAACCGCCTGGTCGATGCCCTGCCGGCCGCAGCGCGGCTCGTGCTGCTGGGAGACAAGGATCAGCTTGCCGCGGTGGAGGCGGGCGCGGTGTTCGCCGAGCTGTCGGCTGAACGGGTGTTCAGCCCTGCCCTGAGCACGCGGCTCGGGCTGGAGCCGGTGCCGGGCGAGGCGGAGCCGCACGTGTGCGCCTCCGCTGGCCTGAAGGACTGTGTGGTGTGGCTTACCGAGAGCCATCGCTTCCGTGCGGATTCAGGGATCGGCCGACTGGCAGCGGAGGTGCGCGAGGGCCAGGGCGCACGCGCGCTGGCTTGGTTGCGTGCCGGGCAGGATGTCTCGGTGGGCTGGATCGAAGAGGACGGTGCGCGCCCCGGCGCGAGGCTGCTCGCCGCCATCGAGGCCGGGTATGGCGCCTATTTCGATGTCCTGCACCGCACACCGCGGGACGTTGCCGCAGCCATGCGGGCTTTCGAAGACTTTCGCGTGCTGGTCGCGGTGCGCGAGGGTGCGCGTGGCCTGGCGGCGCTGAACGCGTACCTCGAAGGCCGGCTATGTGCGCGGCTTGCGCTGCCGCCAGCGCGCGGCGCTGCCGCACGCTGGTATCCGGGCCGCCCGGTGATCGTGCTGGCCAACGACTACACACTGGGACTGTTCAACGGCGACATCGGGCTGTGCCTGCCCGATGCGCAGGGTGCGCTGTGCGTGTTCTTCCCAGCGCCCGAAGGGGGGTTCCGCGCACTGCCGCCACTGCGCCTGCCCGCGCACGATACGGCCTTCGCGCTCACGGTGCACAAGAGCCAGGGGTCCGAGTTCGGGGAAGCGGTGCTGGTGCTGCCGCCTGCGCCTGCGCGCGTGCTCACGCGCGAGCTCATCTACACCGGTGTCACGCGCGCGTCGCGGCGGGTCACGGTTGCCGGCGCGGCCGGGGTTCTGATTGCCGGCTGCACGGCGCGCAGCGAGCGGGTGTCGGGGTTGCGCGAACGCATGCGGGAGTGTGTCCTGGGTGTGGAGCAGATGTCCGGGCAGTTGTTCAGCGGCTGAAATGGGGGCCGGATGCGTCACGCCTGATCTGGCGCTTCATGGCGACCTGCTTGCGGCAGGACGAAGGTGCTGGCAACGTGCTGGCCTGACCGGGCGGCTGCCCGGCGAGAGGGGAGGTTGCAATGGGGTTTGGGAATCGCTTGGGCTGGCGTGCGCTGACGGGCGCGTTTGCCTTGCTGGGGGCGCTGCTGGCTTTCGCGCCGGGTGCACGGGCGGCTGAGCGTGTCATGGTCGCGGCGGCGTCCGATCTGAAGTTCGCCCTGGACGAGATCGTGGCGGACTTCCGCCGTGCACATCCGGACGGCATGATCGAGGTGGTCTATGGTTCGTCGGGCAAGTTTGCCACCCAGATCCGTCAGGGCGGCCCCTTCGACCTGTATTTCTCTGCCGATATCGCCTACCCGCGCGCGCTCGAAGCCGATGGCCTCGCGCTGGGGCGCACGCGCCCCTATGCCCTCGGCCGCATCGTGTTGTGGAGCCGGACCCGCGATGCGCGCACGCTCACACTTCAGGATCTTGCCGACCCCGCCCTCGGCCGCATCGCCATTGCCAACCCGCGCCATGCCCCCTACGGCAAGCGCGCCGAGGAGGCGCTGCGCGCGGCTGGCGTGTGGGAGGCGGTGCAGTCGCGGCTGGTGCAGGGCGAGAACATCGCCCAGACCGCGCAGTTCGTGCAGACCGGCAACGCTGCTGTCGGCATCATCGCGTTGTCGCTCGCCCTCAATCCAGCGCTCGCCGCGCAGGGCGGCTACCACCTGATCGATGACGCCCTGCATGCGCCGCTGGAGCAGGGCTTCATCCTCACCCGCAGGGCGGAAGGCAATGCCCTGGCTGCAGCCTTCGCTGAATTCATCGGCAGCGAGCCGGCGCGTGCGGTGCTGCAGCGCTATGGTTTCGTACTGCCGGCTGCGGCGCAGTAAGCATGGCTGGCCTGGGCAGTGCCGACTGGTCTGCGGTCTGGCTCACGTTCAAGCTCGCCACGGTGAGCACCGTGATCCTGCTGCTGGTCGGCACGCCGATCGCCTGGTGGCTGGCACGCACGCGCTCGAAGTGGAAGGGCGTCGTCGGCGCGGTGGTGGCGCTGCCACTGGTGCTGCCGCCGACGGTGATCGGCTTCTATCTGCTCGTGGCAATGGGCCCCAATGGGCCGGTCGGGCACCTCACCGAGGCGATCGGCGTTGGCCTGCTGCCCTTCTCCTTCGCCGGCCTGGTGGTCGGCTCGGTGATCTATTCGCTGCCCTTTGTGGTGCAGCCGGTGCATAACGCCTTCGAGGCGATCGGGCGTCGCCCGCTCGAGGTGGCCGCCACCCTGCGTGCCGGGCCCTGGGACCGTTTCTTCAACGTCGCGTTGCCGCTTGCGCGCCCGGGATTCGTCACCGCCACCATCCTCGGCTTCGCCCACACGGTGGGCGAGTTCGGCGTGGTGCTGATGATCGGTGGCAACATCCCCGACCGCACAAGGGTGGTTTCGGTCGCGATCTACGATCACGTCGAGGCGCTGGAGTACGCCCAGGCGCACTGGCTGTCGGCAGGCATGCTGCTGTTCAGCTTCGTGGTGCTGCTCGCACTGTACGGACGGCGGCGCACGCACGGCGGCGGTTTCAACTGATGACCGGCATCGAGGCGCGCTTCGCGGTGAACTATGCCGGCTTTCGCCTGGAGGTGGACCTGCGCCTGCCCGGGCGCGGCGTCACCGCGCTGTTTGGCCACTCCGGCTCGGGCAAGACCACGCTCCTGCGCTGCGTCGCGGGGCTGGAGCCGGCAGCGCGTGGCCGCCTGGTGGTCAATGGCGAATGCTGGCAGGACGACGCCGGCGGGGTGTGCGTGCCCACGCACCGGCGCGCACTCGGCTACGTGTTCCAGGAGGCGAGCCTTTTTCCGCATCTCTCGGTGCGGCGCAACCTGGAGTTCGGCCTGCGCCGTATTCCTGCAGCGGCGCGGCGGGTGCGTCTGGATCATGCGGTGGCCCTGCTTGGGATCGAGACTCTGCTCGAGCGCATGCCCGAACGCCTCTCCGGCGGCGAGCGCCAGCGTGTGGGTATGGCGCGCGCGCTGCTCACCAGTCCGCGCATCCTGCTCATGGACGAGCCCCTGGCCGCGCTCGATCACAAGCGCAAGCAGGAGATCCTGCCCTACCTCGAGCGTTTGCACGACGAGCTCGACATTCCGGTGCTCTACGTCAGCCATTCGGCTGACGAGGTTGTGCGTCTGGCCGACCATGTGGTGATGCTCGGCGAGGGCAAGGTGATGGCCGCGGGTGAACTGCATGCCACCCTGGCCCGGCTCGATCTGCCGACCGCCTTCAGCGAGGACGCCGGGGTGGTGATCGACGGTACGGTGGCCGCGCATGACGACCACTACCACCTTACCCGCCTCGACTTTCCCGGCGGTGCAGTGTGGGTGCAGCGCCAGCAGGTGCCGCTTGGGCACGGGCTACGCTTCCGCATCCATGCGCGCGACATCAGTCTGGCAGATCATCAGGTCGCGGGCACCAGCATCCAGAACCTGCTGCCGGCGACGGTCGAGGAGGTCGTAGGTGCAGATACCCCCGCCCACGTGCTGGTGCGCATGGACGCGGGCGGCACCCCGCTGGTGGCGCGCATCACCCGTCGCGCCGCCGAGCAGCTCGTGCTGCGCCCCGGGCGGCGGATGTGGGCGCAGATCAAGTCGGTGGCCCTGCTGGGCTGAGGACGCCTGCATGCGGGTGTGCAGGAACGCGCCAGAGCGCCGTGCCAAGGAACCAAGGGGACTCCGTGCTCGCCCTCCGTCCTCTGCGGATGCGATGATGACGGCCCTTGCCACATGGACATGAAGATGACCGACCCATCGCGTATCCGCGCCCGCAACTTCCCTTCTGCCGGGGACGAGGCCCGTGCCGTCCAGCCGCACGGCCGCTATGACGGACCCGGCAGCGCCTTCCGCATGGCGTTCACCGACACCGATTTCCTGCTGCGCGAGGAGTTGCGCCCGGTACGGCTGCAGCTCGAACTGCTGAAGCCCGAGCTGATCCAGCAGGAGCAGGGTGTGGAATCCACCGTGGTCGTGTTTGGTAGCGCGCGCTTCAAGGCGCCGGACGTGGCCGACGCAATGCTGCGCGATGCGGTGGCCAGCGGGGACGAGGCCGCGATCCGGCGCGCGCAGCGCATGGTGGGCAACGCGCGCTGGTACGAGGAGGCGCGCCGCTTCGGTGAACTGGTCACGCGCGAGCCCGAGGCGTTGGGAGAACCGGTGATCGTCGCCACCGGCGGCGGCCCGGGGATCATGGAGGCGGGCAACCGCGGCGCCTACGAGGCTGGCGGGCGCAGCATGGGGATGAGCATCTTCCTGCCCTTCGAGGAGGCGCCCAACCCCTACATCACGCCCGAGTTGTGCTTCCAGTTCCACTACTTCGCCATCCGCAAGATGCACTTCCTGATGCGGGCGGTGGCACTGGTGAGCTTCCCGGGGGGCTTGGGTACGCTCGATGAGCTCTTCGAGGTGCTGACCCTGACCCAGACGCGCAAGATCCGCCGCCGGCCGATCATCCTGGTCGGGCGCGACTTCTGGCAGCGCCTGATCGACTTCGAGGTGTTGGTCGAGCATGGCGTGATCAGCCCCGAAGACCTGAACCTCTTCCACTACGCGGAGACGGCCGAGGAAGCCTGGGATGCGATCAAGGCGGCCTACAGTGGTGACAACCCCACGCTGACCGCGCGCCAGCTCCGGGGCAACTGAGCCGGCACGGCCCGCGTCGCATGCGCTTCCGGTTCCGCCTGTACCGCTCGTGATCGGACGCATGGAGCAGCGAGATGAATGACCGACCCTCCGAAATCGTCTTCATCCACGGTTTGTGGATGCATGGCTGCGTGTTCGGGCTGCACCGCCGCCGCGCCGCGCGGGCGGGCTGGCGCAGCCATGTGTATTCGTATCCTTCGCTGCGCGGGTCGTTGGATGCGGTCGCCGACGGGCTGGCCGATTTCGTGGCCGCGCACAACGGGCGACCCCTGCACCTGGTTGGCCACAGCCTCGGCGGTTGCGTTGTGCTGCATATGCTCGCCCGCCATCGCCCCGCCGGCATCGGGCGCGTGGTGCTGCTGGGTTCGCCCTGCTGCGGCTCCCGCCCTGCGCAGCGGGTGCTGCGCTTGCCGGTGCTGCACCACGCACTGGGGCGGGTGTTGCCGCAATGGCTGGCGCTGGCTCGGCCCGTACTCGATTCTGCGCTCGAGGTCGGCGTCCTGGCGGGCAACCGGCCCTATGGCCTTGGACGCATCGTGCCGGGACTGCCCTGGCCCAACGATGGCATGGTGGGCGTCGAGGAGACCCAATGGCCCGGTGCGCGTGCGCATCTCGTGCTCCCGGTCACGCACATGCAGATGCTGTGGTCGACGGACTGCCTCGTACAGACCTTGCACTTCCTGGAGGCGGGTTGCTTCCTGCATGAGGGTGGAGGGTGACTGGGGCGGGCGCGGCGCATCCGGTGTATGTGACGGCGGTCGTGAAGCATGCATGGTGTGAACAGGAACAAGGCTCTTAGAATAGGTCTTCGTTTTCCTGGAGGCTGAGAATGACGATCCCGCAGGCCGCGTGTTTCGGCAGGTTCCCTTGGGCGCGCCGCTCGTCTCCAGACTTGCCTGCCGTGGCGCGCGCAGCATGATCGCGTTCGCTTCACACGCGGGATGTCCGGCCCGGGGGGCAAGCCGCTTGGCTTGGACCTTCGGTCTGCTCCTGCTGTTGTGGAGCACCCTCGCGCGGGCGGCCGTGCCGCTCGATGTGCTCGGGGGAGGGCCGGTCGGGCGCCATGCCAGCCTGCTGCTGGAGCAGGCATCGGTGATGAGCGTGGAGGAAGCGCTGGCGGCGCAGCGCGAGGGGCGCTTCGTCGCGGCGGATGCTGCGGTGCCGAAGTTCGGGATCGGCGCAGCACCGGTGTGGCTGCATCTCGCGCTGGAGAACCGCAATGCGGTGGTGCAAGCGCGACAATTGTTCTTCGGGGCGCCCTGGACCGATCGGCTGGATGTCTTCATCTTGCGGGAAGGGCGGGTGGTCCTGCAGGTGGCGGCCGGCGATGGCGAGCGCGGCTTGCAGGCTCCAGTGGGCAGCGTGGGCTATCGGATCGAGCACGATTTTTCTCCGGGGGTGACGGAGATCCTTGTGCGTGCGGCCTCGGCCGACCCCCTAGTGCTGCCGCTGAGGCTGCTCGAGCCCGCCGAGGCACGGCAGATGCTGCGCGCACACGACTATGGCTATGGGCTGCTGTACGGCTACCTGTTGGCGCTTCTGGTCTACAACCTGATGCTCTTCCTGGGCCTGCGCGATCGCAGCCAGCTCGACTACGTGCTCTATGTGGGGAGTTTCGCGCTGCTCAGCATCGCCTATTCCGGGCACGGCCAGATCTGGCTGTGGCCGGAACAGCCCGTGGTGCAGCGCTACGTGATCCTGGCGATGATGGTGCTTTTCAGCTGCATGGGCCTGCGTTTCGCAAGTAGCTTTCTGGGGCTGGCGAGTAGCCTGCCAGGCCTGTACCGGCTCGCCCGCGCTCTTGTTTTCGGGGGGTCGTCGGCGATGGCCCTGTGCGTCGTGTTCGAACTGCAGGCGGCAGCGGGGGTGCTAGCCTTCGTGTTCACGCTGGCCTTTGCGGTGGCGATGGCCTGGATCGGCGTGGTCAGCGTCCGGCATGACCGCATCGCGGCGCCCTATTTCCTTGCCGGCGCGCTGATCGCGATGGCAGGCACGGCGACTACCACCCTGGCGGTATGGCAAGGCTTGCCTTATTCGCCGTGGGCCCTGCACGCGGCGGAGATCGGGATTGCCGTGGATGGCACGGTGTTGACGCTTGCGCTGGCCTATCGCATGCGCAGGCTGCGCGGTGAGCGCCTGCGTGCGGAGTATCTCGCTTCCACTGACCCGCTCACCGGACTGCGTAACCGCCGTGCTTTCGCTGTGGAGGCTGCCCAGGCCTGGCAGACGGCGCTGACGCGCGGATCGCCCCTGTCCGTGATCGTGCTTGATCTGGACCACTTCAAGGTGCTCAACGACCGCTTCGGGCATGCGGCAGGCGATGCGGCCCTGGTCGCGGTTGCGCGCACGCTCGAGCAGGGGTGCCGGGCAGCCGATCTCATCGCGCGCTGGGGCGGTGAGGAGTTCGTGGTGCTGCTGCCAGATACCGAGTTGGGGCAGGCCAGGGCAAGCGGTCTGCGTCTGCTGGAGGCCATTCGCACCGCCGAGGTGGTGCATGAGGGGCGGCACCTGCCGTTGAGTGCCAGCGTGGGCGTGGCAGAACGTGCGGAGCATCCCGACCTGGAAGCGCTGATCCGGGATGCGGACCGGTGGATGTACGAGGCCAAGCAGGCTGGGAGGGGGTGCGTGTGCTGCGATGGCGGCGCAAAGCCTGCACAGGCCTGAGCGCAGGGGCGGACGTGGGGCGCCGCGTGCATGGAAAGAGCGCTACCGAAGCAATGCAGGACTGAATACAATCACAGGCATGCTCGCTGCCCCCCGCTCTTCCGATCGAGTTTCTGCTGTCGGAAATCCTGACGATCCGCTCGCTGCGCTCAATGCGGCCCAGCGTGAAGCCGTTCTGCATGGTCTGGGTGGCGGGGCGGGTGGGGACCCTCCGCCGCCGCTGTTGGTGATTGCTGGCGCCGGCTCGGGCAAGACCAACACGCTGGCCCACCGTGTCGCGCACCTCATCGCCCACGGTGCCGATCCCGGCCGCATCCTGCTGCTCACCTTCTCGCGTCGCGCGGCTGACGAGATGGGGCGTCGGGTGCGGCGCATCCTGGCAGAGATGTCGGCTGGCCGGCCTGGCCCGGCGCAGGCCCAACTGAACTGGTCCGGCACCTTCCACGCCCTCGGCGCGCGCCTGTTGCGCGAGTACGCCGGGCGCATCGGAGTCGACCCCGGTTTCACCATCCACGACCGTGAAGATTCCGCCGACCTGATGAACCTGGCGCGCCACGAACTGGGCCTGTCGGCGACCAAACAGCGTTTTCCGCAGAAGGGCACCTGCCTGGCGATCTACTCGGCGGCGGTCAACACGCAGGCGCCGCTGGCCGAGGTGCTGCAGGCGAGCTTCCCGTGGTGCGCGGCGTGGGAGGATGCGCTCAAGCGCCTGTTCCGCGCCTACGTCGAAGCCAAGCAGGCGCAGCAGGTGCTCGATTACGACGACCTGCTGCTGTACTGGGCCCAGATGGTGGCCGAGCCCACGCTCGGAGCCGAGATCGGCGGCTTGTTCGACCATGTGCTGGTCGACGAATACCAGGACACCAACCTCCTGCAGGCGTCGATTCTGCTCGCGATGAAGCCCGATGGCCGCGGCCTGACCGTGGTCGGCGATGACGCACAGTCGATCTACGCCTTCCGCGGTGCCACCGTGCGCAACATCCTAGATTTTCCCGCCGCGTTCGACCCGCCGGCGAGAGTGGTGACGCTGGAGCAGAACTACCGCTCCACCAAGCCGATCCTGGAAGCCGCCAATGCGGTGATCGCGCTTGCCGCGGAGCGCTTCACCAAGAACCTGTGGTCCGATCGCGCATCCACCCAGCGCCCGCGCCTGGTGTCGGTCAAGGACGACGCCGACCAGGCGGCCTTCGTCGCCGACACCTTGCTGGCGCGGCGTGAGGAGGGGCTGAAGCTCAAGCAGCAGGCAGTGCTGTTCCGCGCCTCGGCGCACAGCGCGCGTCTGGAGATGGAGCTCACCCGGCGCAATGTCCCGTTCGTGAAGTTCGGCGGGCTCAAGTTCCTGGAGGCCGCTCACGTCAAGGATGTGCTTGCGCTGCTGCGCTGGGCTGAAAACCCGCGCGACCGCATCTCGGGCTTCCGCGCCATCCAGCTGCTCGCCGGCATCGGCCCCAGGACCGCTGGCCGGGTGCTCGACAACGTCTGCGCCGCGCCCGAGGGCTGCGCGCTGCTCGCCGAGCAGCCGGTGCCCGAGGCGGCACGCGCAGGCTGGCAGGCGTTTGCGGCCTTGATCGACCGCCTTGCAGGACGTGTCGACGCTGCCGACCCGGCCGCTGCCTCGGCGGCCTTGGCCGAGCCGCGCGCACACGACGCGGGCGGCAGGTTTGCCAGCGGCTGCCCCGCCTGGCCGGTCGACTTCGAACTCGCCTGCCGCTGGTACGAGGCCCAGATGCCGCGCCTGTACGACGACTTTGCGCTGCGTGTGCTCGACATCCAGCAGCTCGCCCGTATCGCCGCCACCAGCCCCAGCCGCCAGCGCTTCCTCACCGAGCTCACCCTCGATCCGCCCAGCGCCACCAGCGGTGAAGCCGGTATGCCGCTGCTCGACGAGGACTACCTGATCCTGTCGACGATGCATTCGGCCAAGGGGCAGGAGTGGAACGCGGTGAGCGTGCTCAACGTGGTAGACGGCTGCATCCCGTCCGACGTCGCCACCCGCAACAGCGCCGAGATCGAGGAGGAGCGCCGCCTGCTGTACGTGGCGATGACGCGGGCGAAGGACAGCCTCGACCTCATCGTGCCGCAGCGCTTCTACGTCACCCAGCAGATGGGCATGGGCGACCGGCACCTGTATGCCGGCCGCACGCGTTTCATCCCCAACCGCCTGCTGGGGCATTTCGAGCAGATGAGCTGGCCGCCTCCGCCGCCCGAGCTGCAGGGCTCGCCCGCGTCGCGTCAGGCGGCGATCGACCTCGCAGCGAAGATGCGGGACATGTGGCGCTGAAGGCTTTCAGCGTGCGCTGTCGTGCGCCTGCAGCCACAGGCGGAGGGCTTGGGCATTGTTGTGTTCCGCGTCGCGCGCGCCGTATAGGAGGGTGACGGTTGGCTGCGTGCTGATGAGCTGGCGCAGTTCGGCGAGTGCCACGCTGGTCGAGGGCGACTGTAGTTCCTCGGCATAGCGCTGGCAAAATGCATCCCAGCGCTCAGCGTCGTGGGCGAACCATCGACGCAGTTCGTTCGATGGTGCGAGCTCGCGCAGCCAGTGGTCGATTTGCGCCTCGTCACGCGCCAACCCGCGTGGCCAGAGGCGGTCGACGAGCACGCGGCAGCCGTCCCCGGCTGCGCTCGGGTCGTAGGCACGGCGCACGCGGATCGTCATGGCCTCGTCAGATCGCCAAGCCCTTCTCGTCGAACATTCCCTCGAACAGGATCGAGCTCAGATAGCGCTCGCCCGAATCCGGCAGGATCACCACGATGGTCTTGCCCGCGTTCTCTGGCCGCTGTGCCACGCGAACCGCAGCCGCAGTGGCCGCGCCGCAGGAGATGCCGGCGAGGATGCCTTCCTCGCGCGCCAGTCGTCGTGCGTAGAGCACCGCGTCCTCGTTCGTCACCTGCTCCACGCCATCGACCAGCGACAGATCCAGCACCTTGGGCACGAAGCCGGCGCCCAGGCCCTGGATCTTGTGCGGCGCGGGGGTGAGCGGCTGGCCGGCCAGGGTCTGGCTGATCACCGGACTGGCGGCGGGTTCCACTGCGATCGACTGGATCGCCTTGCCGCGCACGCGCTTGATGTAGCGCGAGATGCCGGTGATGGTGCCGCCGGTGCCGACGCCCGAGACCAGGATGTCGATCGCGCCGTCGGTGTCGTTCCAGATCTCCGGGCCGGTGGTGACCTCGTGGATCGCCGGATTGGCCGGGTTCTCGAACTGCTGCAGCAGCACGTAGCGATCCGGGTCGGTGGCGACGATCTCCTGCGCCTTCGCGATCGCCCCGTTCATGCCCTTGGCGCCTTCGGTCAGTACCAGCTTGGCGCCATAGGCCACCAGCAGCTTGCGGCGCTCGACGCTCATGGTCTCGGGCATCGTCAGCGTGAGCGGGATGCCGCGCGCTGCGCACACGAAGGCGAGCGCGATGCCGGTGTTGCCGCTGGTTGGCTCGACAATCTCCTTGCCCGGGCCGAGACGGCCGTGGGCTTCGGCATCCTTCACCATTGAGGTGCCGATGCGGCACTTCACCGAGAAGGCCGGGTTGCGGCCCTCGATCTTGGCGAGCACGGTGGCCTGGGCACCGTCGGTGACGCGGTTGAGACGGACGAGCGGGGTGTGGCCGATGGATTCGGTGTTGTCGGGGTACCAGTGGGACATGCGGGCTCCTTGTGGTGTGGAGTTGTCGTTCAACGCGGAGGGGCGCTTTCGCTGCGGCGCCGGTAGCGGAAGTATAGGCAAGTGCGTGGGTCCTCGCCCGGGGCGTCCGCTGGCTTGGTAACATCGCCGTCCATGCAGACACCCATTTCGCTCCCCGCCGCCCAGCTTGCCCTCGGCCTGCGCGATGTCGCCGGGCTTGGGCAGGTCTTCACGCCCGAGCCGGTGGTGCGCGCGATGCTCGCGCTGCGCCGCAACCACGGCCGCGTGCTGGAGCCCTCATGCGGCGATGGCGCCTTCCTCCGCCATCTCCCGAGGGCCGTGGGGCTCGAACTCGACCCCGACCACTGCCCGCCCGGCGCGCAGGCGATCGACTTCTTCGCCTACCCCGATCACGAGCAGTTCGACACCATCATCGGCAATCCGCCTTATGTGCGATGTCAGGACATTCCGGCTGCCACCCGGGCCCTGATTGCGCGGGGCGGCTACGGCGCGTGCCTGGACAAGCGCGCCAATCTCTACCTGTTCTTCATCGACAAGTGCCTGCGCCACCTCAAGCCCGGTGGCGAGCTGATCTTCATCACGCCGCGCGACTTCCTCAAGGCGACTTCGGCGGTGAAGCTCAACCGTCTGCTGTTCGAGGCGGGCTCGATCACCGACGCGATCGAGCTCGGCGACGCGCGCGTGTTCCCCGATGCCGTGCCGAACTGCCTGATATGGCGCTTTGAGAAGGGCTGTGCCGAGCGCAGCCTGAATCATTGCGAGATTGGCGCGGGCGATGATCTGGCTGCCGCGCTCGCCGCACCCGGCTGGGACACGCGCCACTTCATCGAATGCGCCGGCCACCTGATGTTCGCGCGTGGCGACTATCCGCTGCGGCTGTCGGACGTGGCCTTCGTCAAGGTGGGTGCGGTGTCCGGGGCGGACGAGCTCTACACCAGCCCGCTGCAGGGCAACCGCGAGTTCGTGTGCTCGCACACCGTCCGCACCGGCCAGACGCGGCGCATGATCTTTTCCGAGCCCGGCGAGCCGCCGCCCCAGGCGCTGCTGCCGCACCAGGCGCGCCTGTTGCAGCGCAAGGTGGCGAAGTTCGACGAGTCGAACTGGTGGATGTGGGGCCGGCTGCACTACCGCAGCACGCAGCCGCGGGTGTACGTGAATGGCAAGACGCGCGTTGCCAAGCCCTTCTTCGTGCATCCCTGCAGGGACTACGACGGTGCGGTGATGGCGGTCTTTCCGCGTCGCGCGGATGTCGACATCGAGGCCTTCCGCGATGCGCTCAACGCGGTCGATTGGGGCGATCTCGGTTTTGTCTGCGACGGCCGCTTCCTGTTTGCCCAGCGCAGCCTGGAGAACGCACCGCTGCCGGCGGAGTTCGTGCGCTTCCTGCCCGGGCCTTGAGCTTGCCCATGTGCAGGTCGGGCCGGAGCGGGCCGTTTCCCGGCGCTCGGCGTGTCTTCGTCGCTTGTCTGGGAGATGGCTTAAGCATTCTTTAAGGATTCGTTAAGTATATGTAAATAAAAGAGTTTTTTATGAGCGAGTAAGCAGAATGTAAGCCTCTCGGCCTACCTTGCCGGCAGCCGGACGAGCGTCCGGACCGCTACGGAGGAGGGAGAGATGAAGGACGACATGGCGATACGAATCGCCGCAAACCCCAAGTACCAGCGCCTGGTACGCACGCGCTCCAGCTTCGGCTGGATCCTCACCGCGATCATGATGGTGGTGTACTACGGCTACATCGCAGTCATCGCCTTCGACAAGGAGCTGCTCTCCGCGCGCCTGGGTGAAGGTGTGACCACGGTCGGCATTCCGGTCGGCCTCGGGGTGATCTTCTTCACCATCCTCATCACCGGCTTCTACGTGCGGCGCGCGAACTCCGAATTCGACCGCCTGACCCGCGAGATCGTCGAGGAGGTGGGCAAATGATCACGACCCTTCTGAAGCTCGCAGCTGCGTTTGCGTTCGCACTTGCGCCCGCAGTCGTGTTCGCTGCGGGCGGCGATCTCGGCCAGGCCGAGAAGCAGGCGACCAACTGGACGGCGATCATGATGTTCGGCTTGTTCGTCCTCGGCACGCTGTACATCACCAAGTGGGCGGCCTCCAAGACCAAGTCGGCGTCCGACTTCTACACTGCCGGCGGCGGCATCACCGGCTTCCAGAACGGGCTGGCGATTGCCGGCGACTACATGTCGGCGGCTTCCTTCCTCGGCATCTCGGCCGCGGTGATGATGAACGGCTACGACGGCCTGATCTACTCGATCGGCTTCCTGGTCGGCTGGCCGGTGATCACCTTCCTGATGGCCGAGCGCCTGCGCAACCTCGGCAAGTTCACCTTCGCCGACGTGGCGGCCTACCGCTTTCAGCAGACCCCGATCCGCGCCTTCGCGGCCTCGGGCACCCTGGTCGTGGTGGCCTTTTACCTGATCGCGCAGATGGTCGGTGCGGGCCAGCTGATCAAGCTGCTGTTCGGTCTGGAATACTGGATGGCAGTGGTCATCGTCGGTGCGCTGATGATGGTCTATGTGCTGTTCGGCGGCATGACCGCGACCACCTGGGTGCAGATCATCAAGGCCTGCCTGCTGCTTGCCGGCGCGAGCTTCATGGCCTTCATGGTGCTGCTCGCCTATGGCTTTTCCCCTGAGGCGATGTTTGCCGATGCGGTGCGCATCAAGGTGGAAACCGCGATCGCCGGCGGCAAGAGTGCGGAAGAAGCGGCCGCCATCGGCCAGGCGATCATGGGCCCGGGCTCCTTCATCAAGGATCCGGTCTCGGCGATCTCGTTCGGCATGGCGCTGATGTTCGGCACGGCGGGCCTGCCGCACGTGCTGATGCGCTTCTTCACCGTGCCGGATGCCAAGGAGGCGCGCAAGTCGGTGTTCTGGGCAACCACCTGGATCGGCTACTTCTACATTCTCACCTTCATCATCGGCTTCGGCGCGATCGTGCTGGTGTCGACCAATCCGGACTTCCTGGATGGCAAGGGTGGTCTGATCGGCGGTGGCAACATGGCTGCGATCCACCTTGCCAATGCGGTGGGCGGCAACATCTTCCTCGGCTTCATCTCCGCGGTGGCGTTCGCGACCATCCTTGCGGTGGTGGCCGGCCTGACCCTTTCGGGTGCCTCGGCGGTGTCGCACGACCTGTACGCCACGGTATTCAAGAAGGGCAACGCCGACTCGGCTTCCGAGCTGAAGGTCTCGCGCATCACCACGCTGGTGCTGGGCTTCATCGCGGTCATCCTGGGCATCGCGTTCGAGAAGCAGAACATCGCCTTCATGGTGTCGCTCGCCTTCGCGATTGCGGCCTCGGCCAACTTCCCGGTGCTGTTCATGTCGGTGTTGTGGAAGGATTGCACCACGCGCGGTGCGACCATCGGCGGTTTCCTCGGCCTGATCACCGCGGTGGCGCTGACCATCGTATCGCCCTCGGTGTGGGAGGCCACGCTCGGCAACCCGAAGGGTTCGGCGCTGTTCCCCTACGCGTCGCCGGCGCTGTTCTCGATGGCGGCAGGCTTCATCGGCATCTGGCTGTTCTCCATCCTCGACAACAGCGCGCGGGCCAAGGCTGACCGCGCCGGGTACCTCGCGCAGAAGGTGCGTTCGGAGACCGGCATCGGCGCCGCGGCAGCCTCGTCGCACTAAGCCGCAGGCTGGGTCGGTCGCTCTCGCGCGGGGGCGACCGGCCGGCGGATTCGACCGCGGGGCGGTGGGCGCAGGCTCGCCGCCCCGCGGTCTTTTCAGGGGGCGGGCCGCGGATGGAGCGGGAGCCGGACGCGCACGCAGGTGCCGCAGCCCTGGGGTCCGTCGTCGATGTCGATGCGGCCACCATGGCTATGGACGATCTCGCGCGCGATCGACAGACCCAGCCCGCTGCCGCTGGCTGCAGCGGTACCGGCATGGCGGTAGAAGCGCTCGAAAACCTGTTCGCGCACGACGGGCGGAATACCCGGTCCATCGTCACAGACCTCGATCAGTACCGATTCCCCTGTGCGCACGCAGCGCAGGCTGACGGTACCGTGCGTGCGCCCGTACTTCAGCGCATTGTCCATGAGGTTGGCGATCAGCTCCTGAAGCAAGGTAGGGTCTCCAGCGATGCGTAACGGTTCGCGCTCGATCCCAAGGTCGATCTGGCGTGCGTCGGCGCGCTCCACCCAGTCCTCGACCATCGCATCGATCAACGCGGCGAGATCGACCTCGGTGGCGTCGGCCATCAGGCGCTCTCCCGCCTCGGCGCGCGCGAGTGCGAGCAGCTGGTTGGCGAGCCGGGTGATGCGGGCAACCGAGTGCCGCAGGCGGGCGCGCGCTGCCGCGTCCGCTGGGCGTGACTCGAGCAGCTCGAGCTGAACCTGCAGGCCGGCGAGCGGGGTGCGCAGCTGGTGCGCGGCATCCTGCAGGAAGCTGCGCTGCTGTGCGTTGGCGGCACGCAGGCGGTCGAGCAGGCCATTGAGCGCGCCGATCACCTCGCGTACTTCCTGTGGCACGCCGGCCGGGTCGATGGGTGACAGGTCCGTGCCTGAGCGGGCGCGCAGCGAGCGCTCGAGGCGCGCGAGCGGCGCGAGGCCGCTGGGGATGCCGAAGCGTGCCGCCACGCCAGCGGCGATCAGCAGCAGCAGCGCCGCCCACGAAAACCCGGCGACCAGCCGGCCCATGGCCTCGTCGCGCTTGCCGAGGGTTTCCGCCACCGTGACGTAGAAACCGCCGGAGCCTTGGCTGCGGTACAGCCGGACCGCGCGGATGGGCTGACCGGCGTGGGTCAGGTCGCGAAAGACGGGGCGTGCGGCGGGTACGGTGGGTAGTATGGGGTAGGTGGGTTCCCTGCCGACCGGCGTGTAGGGGATCGGCAGGCTGGAGAGCGCGTCGAGGTCATCGAGCAGCGGCAGCCCGGCGTCGCCGCCGAGCACGCGCCCCTGCCGTTCGCGAACACGAAAGTAGATGCGGTCGACGGCGTCGGTGCGCACGGCAGCTTCCACCTCGGGTGCGAGGCGGAGCGCCAGGCCGTCGGGTGTCGCATGCACATGGGTGGCGATGGCCTGTGCGAGGTTGAGGAGGTTGGCGTCGTAGGCATTGCCGACCACCCATCTCGCGCTGCTGTAGGCGACCGCGCCTGCGGTGAGGAGGAGCACGAGGGTGGGTGCGGCGAGGCTGCTGAAGAGCGTGCGGCGAAGGCTAGTCTGCACCGGCGGGACGCTCCCTGGCGCGCTCCAGCCGGTAGCCGAAGCCGCGTACGGTGCGGATCAGCAGGCCCGCCGCTTCGAGGCGGGGGCGCAGGCGCGAGACGTAGACCTCCAGCGCGTTGCTGCTGCCTTCGCCCTGCAGCCGTTCTCTCGGCACGGTGCGTCCGTCTGCGCGCACCAGGGCTTCGAGCACCTCCCACTCCCGCCCGCTGAGGGCGAGCGGCTCGCCGGCCAACTCGGCCAGTCGGCCTTCGACGTCGAGCACCAGCGGGCCGAAGCCGACCGCCGGCGCTGCCGCGCTGCCACCACGCCGCTGGACGGCGCGCATGCGCGCACTCAGCTCGGCCAGCTCGAAGGGTTTGACCAGGTAGTCGTCGGCGCCCAGGTCGAGCCCGTAGATGCGGTCGTCGAGCGCATCGCGCGCGGTGATGAGGATCACCGGCATGCGCTGCCCGCGTTTGCGCATGCGGCGCACGAGCTCGTAGCCGTTCAGCCCGGGCAGGCCGACGTCGGCGAGGACGAAGTCGAAGGGCGCGGCCTGCAGGAGACGGTCGGCCGTCAGGCCGTCATGCTCGACGCTGACCTCGTCGCCTTGGCCGCGGAGGAACTCCGCGATGCCCTCGGCAAGGGTGGGGTCGTCCTCGATGAGCAGCAACTGCATGGCGTCCTCTTCGGCAGGGCAGGGGCGAGGGCGCAATGCTATCCCGCCGCGGCAACGGCTGCACCCACCGCGCTCCGGCGCGTATCATGGTCCGACCCAGATCGACCCGGCGGCGATCCGCCCGAGCGCCATGTCCGACCTCCTGACTGCCAACACCGACCAGATCGAGGCCTTCCTGATCGCAACCGGTATCGGTCTGCTGATCGGCCTCGAGCGCGAGCGCGTGCCCTCCTCACGCGCCGGCCTGCGCACCTTTGCACTGGTCGGTCTGTTGGGCGCGTTGATGACCATGCTCGGGGAAGCCTTCGGCAGCGGTCTGCCCTTCGTCGCCGGCCTGCTGATCGTGGGGGGCACCATCATCGCCGCCTATCTGCGCCATCCCGACCCCACCGATCCGGGCACCACCTCGGTTGCAGCGCTGGTGCTGTGCTACGGGCTGGGGGCGGCGACATGGCTCGGCCATGCGCAGCAGGCGGTGATGCTCGCCGTGGGGGCGACCGTACTGCTGTACTTCAAGGCGCAGTTGCGTGGCATGGCGACGCGTCTCGACAGCCGGGACTGGATCTCGATCCTGCAGTTTGGCGTGCTCTCGCTGGTGATCCTGCCCATTCTGCCGAACGAGGAGATGGGTCCCTATGGCGCGCTCAATCCGAAGCAGATCTGGTGGATGGTGGTGCTGATCGCCGGGGTAGGGCTCGCCGGCTATACCGCGCTGCAACTGGCCGGGGTGCGCTATGGGGCGGTCTTTGTGGGGGTGTTCGGAGGGCTGGCTTCGAGTACGGCGACCACGGTGCTCTATGCGCGCCAGGCGCGCGAGCTGCCAAGCATGAACGCGATGGCGGCGCTGGTGATCGTGATGGCCAACCTCGTCATGGTGTTGCGCGTCGGGGTCGTTGCCACGCTGGTTGCGCCCTCGGTGGCGGGGGCGCTGATGCGGATCATCGCTCCGGCGCTTCTGCTCGGCGGGCTGGCTGCGATCTGGCACTGGCGGCAGATGCTCGAGCGCAGCGAGCCGGTCGTGCCTTCCACGTCCAACCCTGCCGAACTCAAGACCGCACTCGGGTTTGGCGCGCTCTATGCCCTCGTGCTGCTGGCCGCTGCCGCATTGTCCGACTACGCGGGCAGCCGCGGCCTCTACGTGCTGGCCCTGATCTCGGGCCTGACCGACGTCGATGCGATCACCCTTTCCAGTCTGCGACTCTTCGCGCTGGAGCGCCTGGCGCTGGAGGTCACGGTGACGGCGATCGGCATCGCGATGCTTGCCAACCTTGGGTTCAAGCTGGGCATGGCGGCCGTGATCGGCGGCCCCGCGCTTGCGCGCAAGGCCGCCGTGGGCATGGGCGGGGTCGGGGTCGGCCTGCTCGGTGGGCTGCTGTGGCTGGCGGGCAGCAACGGGCTGCTCTGAGGTACGCGGGCGCGGGCTCAACGCCCGGAGCAGTGCCCGCCCGACGCGGCCATTCCACTGCCGAATGCGATCGGAGGGGGTTCAACCCGGACGCTGCTGCTGGTCGCTGTATCGACCATGAGCAGGCCCAGGGCCAGCAGCCAGAACAGGGCCATGCCGGCGCGAAAGAGCGTGGTCTTGTTCATGCGGACGCCTCCTGAGCACTGATGCTACGGCGAATGCGCACGCCCACGATCGATCCTGCGAAGGCGAGTGCGAACCATACCCAGCCGTGCAGGCTGGCCGACGCGATGCCCCCCAGATAGGCGCCGACGTTGCAGCCGAAAGCCATGCGTGCGCTGTAGCCCATGACGAGGCCGGCGAGGGCCGCCGCGGCGAAGCGCCGGCTGGACGGCAGGCTGAAGCTGGCCGCGCCGCGCCAGCGGGATGCGGCGATCGCGCCATAGATCAGGCCGATGTTCGTTACCGAGGTCACATCGGCAAGAATGGGCTCCACCAGACGCTGTGCATGCGGGGCCGCGCCCCAGAATGCGTCGCCGGAAGGGTCCCAGCCAAGCGCAGCCATGGCTTTCGCGCCCCACACCCCCATGCCATACACGATGCCCCAAGGCTGGCCGGCGACCACGAGATGCAGCAGGTAGAGTACCGCCAGCAAGAGCGCGCCCAGCCACCAGCGTCGCGCCCAGCGCGTGGGGCGAGCGGGTGAGCTTGCGGGCACGAAGCTCGCGGTACCTGCGCGCAGGATCTGTTCGGCAACGCTTGCGGGAGAGGTGGCAGAGGCAGGTGTGGCAGAGGCGGGTGCCGTCTTGCGTGCACCACGGCCAGCCCACCAGGCGACCGTGCCGCAGGCGATGGTGGTCAGCGCGAGCGCAGTGGGCCACCCGAATGCCAGCAGATCGACCGCTGGCAGGCCGCCCAGTTCGACCCATGCGGGCTGGTGGGACGCGCCGAGGAAGCTGCCGAAGGCAAAGGTGGGAAGCACCACGAAGGACAGCGGCGAACCCGAGCCGGCCTTGTAGAGCGTGCCGGAGCCGCAGCCGTCGGCCAGCTGCATGGCTGCTCCGAACAGGAAAGCCCCGAGCACCAGGCTGATGGTCAGCGGCGCCACCGCGCCGACGAGCTCACCACCGCTGCCGGCAATGAGCGGCAGGGTCAGTGCGGCTGCCAGGACCATGAGCAGCATCTGCGCCCACAGGCCCTGCGGGTCGCGGCGTTCGATGTAATCGCGCCAGCCGGTGGTGAAGCCGAAGCGCGCAGCTTGCAGCACGGCACCGAAACCGATGCCGAGCAGGGCGAGCAGCCCCTGGCGTACCCCGGCGGCCAGCGTCACCGCGAGCACGCCGGCAAGCCCCCCGGCGATCAGGAAGGAGCGGTTGATCCAACGCATCGAAACCTCCCCGCCCTTACTTGTCGAACGCGCGCTTGACGTCCTGCACCAGCGCCGTCACGCGCGAGGGCTGGTTCTCCATCGCCCGCTCCGACTGGCTCCACTCCACGACCGAGGCCGGATACAGCTTGACCGACTTGTTGCCGGCGATCTCGGACATCACGAACCAGTTGGTCGCCGCCCAGTGGCCGGTGTTGCAGAAGGAGACCGCCGGTGCAGCGTCCGCACCGGACAGGGCGACCAGCGCCTTGAGTTCGCTCGCGGGCTTGAGTGTGGTGCCCCCCTTGGGGAAGAACTGCGCATTGTCGAACGACTTGGCCCCGGGGAGGGTGCCGTACCGGGCGGCGGCATCTACCCGTGCCTCGCCGCTGAAGAAGCGTGCCGGGCGGGCGTCAACGAGCAGGGGGGTGTTCCCGGACTGCAGCGCCGCGGCGAGCTCGTCGCTGGTCACGATCTGCTCCTGGTCGTAACGATAGACGAACCGGGTGGGCGTCACCTGCGGAACTGCGCTTTCCAGCGCTCCGCCGGCAGCCTGCCAGGCCTTGGTGCCGCCGTCGAGAATGGACAGCCGGCTCAGGCCACCGACCTTGAGCGTCCAGTAGACGCGCGCGGCCGCGCCGAAGTCGGTGTGGTCGGCGCCCGCATGCGCGACGACCACATGTGTGTCGCGGTCGATGCCTGCGACCTGAAGCAATGCGGTCAAGGCATCTTCCGACTGCAGCTGGCCAGGGTTCTCCTTCGGCCCGCGGAACTTGCCGTAAGGCGTGTGGATGGCGCCGGGGATGTGGCCCGCAGCGTAGTCCTTGTCGGCGCGGATGTCGAGCACGCGGACCCCGGGGGCGCCGAGCAGGGCCTTCAGCGCTGCTGGTTGCAGGAGCGGGGCAGGCGCGGCGGCGAGCGACTCCGTCGTCGCGGCAGCCGTGTGGGCCGGGTGGGCGAGGTCCGGGTTGGCGAGGGCGGGGGCGGTGAGGGTGAGGCTGCCGCCGGTGAGTGCGAGTGCGAGCGCGAGGGGTGCGAGTTTCTTCAGCATGATCGGACCTTCCTTGAATGCGATTCGAAGCACGGGCCGCCGATGTGGGCAGGGCACGCGTTGACGGAGCGCAGACTACGGGAAAGCCTTAATGCGTTGAAGTGCTCTGATGTCTTTTAAAAAGAACTATTGGTTATTTGTTGCGGGTGGTCCAGCGATGAGAGGCCTGCGGCGAGATCCCCGATATCGTGCGGTGGATCTCGGCCACAGATTCACCCCGCTCAGGTGCGGAAGCGCTCGACCAGGCCAGAAAGCGCGGTGGCGACGCGGGTGAGTTCCTCTGCGGTTCTTGCACTTTCGTGCGCCGAGCCGCTGTTTTGCTCGGTCATCGCGGCAATGCGTTCGGCATTAGATGCGACCTGCTGGATGGCAAGATCCTGCTCGCGGATGGCGTCGGCCATGCCCTGCACGCTCTGCGCAACCTGCTCCGAACTGTCACCGATGCTGCGCAGGGCCGTCTCGGTACGTGATACGAGCTCCAGGCTACCGCTGACGTTCTCGCCCGCGGACTGCATCGAGGTGACCGTACCGCCGATATGCTGCTGGATCTCACCGATCAGGCCGCTGATCTCCTGGGTGGATGCGGCCGTGCGCTCGGCGAGCTTGCGCACCTCGTCCGCGACCACGGCGAAACCGCGGCCCTGCTCCCCAGCGCGCGCGGCCTCGATCGCGGCGTTGAGGGCGAGCAGGTTGGTCTGTTCGGCGATTTCGCGGATGGCGCTGACGATGCCGCCGATCTGCTTGGAGCTCGAGGCGAGGGACTCGACATCGTCCTGCGAGGCGCGCACCTGACCGGCGGCATCTTCGACGCGCTTGACCATCTCCTGCATGATGCCCAGCGCTGCCTTCGTTTCATCCGAGGCCTTGTCGACGAGTTCGGCCGCCACCGCGGCGCGCGATGCCGTCTCGCTGACGCTGCTCGAAACCTCGGTGGCAGCAGCGGCTACGGTTGCGGCAGCTTCGGCCTGGGAGCCTGCGCTGCGGCTGAGCTGTGCGCTCGAGGCCGAGATCGCCGTGGCTGCGGACGACACCCCTTGGCTGGAACTGCGGGCTTCGGACAGGATCTGGCGGAAGCTGTCGATGAGGCGATTGAAGGCCTGCGCGGTGCGCTGCACCTCGGCTACGCCGGCGACCGGGACGCGCCGGGTGAAGTCCTCATCGCTGGCGATCTGCTCCGCGATCTGCACGGCCTGGGTGAGCGGGCGGCTGATGCTGCGCCCGAGCAGGATCGAGATGAGCAAGGTGGCGGCGATGGCGATGACCGACAGGCCGATGGTGACGGACAGGGTCTGGGTGCTCTTCGCGACCAGTTGTTCGGCCATTGCGGCGATCTCATCACAGACCTGCTGCTCGAGCCGGTAGAGGCGGTCGATGTAGGCGGTACTGGTTGCGAACCACTCCGCACCCTGGATCCCGAATTCGCCGTAGGCCTGGCGCTCGCTCATTACGTTGCGCATGCGCGCGACGGCCTCGCGCTCGGGCGAGGCCTCGATCTCACGCAGGACCGCCTGGGCATCCGTGCCGGCCATCGAGTTGAAGATCTCGAAGAAGGCTTGCTGGCGGTAGATGCGCTCCTGAATGGCGCGATACTGCTCCGAGGTAACCCAGTCCGTGCCGAAGGCCTGAGTGCCGAGGGCGCGTTCCTGGCCGGCGGCTTCCTTCGCACGGATGAGCGCTTCGAGCGCCGAGGCGTGCTGCCCGATCATCGGGTCGGTGTTGAACTGTGCGGCCGTGCCCACGAGCTGGATCAGCGCGTTGATGACGCTGGTGTAGTAACGGGCGCTTTCGCCTGCGCCGATGCTCAACTGCTGCGCCTGCGTGCGCATCTCGGCGAGCTGCTGCAGATGCCCCTCGATGTCGGCGACGAGCTTCTCTGCCGCGGGGGTGTCGGCCGTGATCGTCTGCTGGTGTCGACTACGAAACTGTGCGACTGCCGTGTCTGTCACCTGCCGGAAGCCAGGCAGGGCATCACGCAACTGCTGCCCCGATGAGCTGATGAAGCCGCCAGTGGCACCGCGCTCGACCTGCAGGCGGTGGATCAGCTCGCTGGTCGCGGCGCTGAGCCTCGACAGGCGCTCGGTGGTTTCGGCTGAGTGCGAACGCTCCTGGGCCGACTGCCCCAGCAGGACGGCAAAGACGATGATGACGAGCAGCGGCAAGGCAACGATGATGCCGAGACGGCTGGCGATCGACCGGGACGGGCGGATGTGGGTAGCGGGTTCCATCTGCGTTCCTTGGTGCGGGCGGTGAGGTGCTGCGGGGCCTTCGGGCGGCGATTCAGCCGCCGGGCTCAGGTACGACAAGTTATCGTCACGGCGGTGCGAGACTTTAGCGTGGGTTTGCCAGGCGCTCAGCCCTTCTCGCCCTTTGCCGCCAGGTAGATCCCCACCAGCAGCAGGCTGAAACCGACGAACTGCAGCGGCGCAAAGCTTTCGCCGAAAATGAGGAAGGCCATCAGCGCGCTACCCACCGGTTCCCCGAGCGTGACCACCGCGACGAAGGTGGCGGACACGTAGCGTAGCGACCAGTTGTAGGCGGTGTGGCCGAGCAGTTGCGGGCCCACCGCCATTGCGAGCAGGACCAGCCAGGCGGTGCCCGACAGGGCGATGAGCTCCACCCCACCCACGCCGCTGGCGGCGAAGAGAAACAGCGCCGCAGCGCCATAGGCCAGCCAGATGTAGGCAGGCAACCCGAGCCCGGCGCGCAGCCGGCGCCCGATCAACAGGTAGGCGGAAAAACACCAGCTCCCGATCAGCGCCAGCAGGTTGCCCAGCATCGGGTTGCTGCCTGCGCCAGCGGTCTGGCTGTCGCTCCAGAAGATGAACAGGCTGCCGGCGAACGACAGCGCGATGCCGCCGATCATCATCCGCGTCGGGGTCTCGCGGAAGATCAGGAAGGAAGCCAGGCCGATCCAGAGCGGGTTGGTGGTGACGAGCGCGGTGCTGGAGGCGACCGAGGTGTATTCCAGCGAACTGATCCAGGTAGCGAAGTGCAGGGCGAGAAAGAAGCCCGCCACCAGCGCCATGCCGATCTGCCTGCGGGTGAGCCGTGCCAGTTCGTGGCGCGATTGCAGCAGGGCGATCGGGGTGATGATCAATGCCGCGAGCCCCAAGCGCCAGGTCGCCACGGTAAGGGAGCTGACACCCTCGGCCTGGGCGAGGCGGGCGAAGATGGCGCCGAAGGAGATTGCGGTGAGGCCGATGCCGAGGACGACGAAAGGCAGCCAGCGGGCGGGTTGGGAGGTGTCGGACATGGATTCGCGCGAAACGGGAGGGCTGCGGATGATCGCCGATCAGGCGTGCCCGCCCTCCAGGTAGGCTGCACGCACTTCCGTACTCGCCAGCAGTTCGGCCCCGGTGCCGGCGAGGGTGATCTCGCCGTGCTGCAGCACGTAGCCGCGGTCGGCTACGCGCAGGGCCTGGTTGGCGTTCTGCTCGACGAGCAGGATGGTCATGCCGTGGTCGCGGTTGAGTTCGCGGATGATCTGGAACACCTTGCGGATGTAGATCGGCGCCAGCCCGAGTGAAGGCTCGTCGAGCAGCAGCAGCTTGGGGCGGCTCATCAGCGCGCGGCCGATCGCGAGCATCTGCTGTTCCCCGCCCGACAAGGTGCCGGCGCGTTGCGTGCGTCGCTCCTCGAGAATGGGAAACATCGCAAACACGCGCGCGATGTCGGCATCGTAGTTCGCCGGGTCGGCATGCGCCGTTCCCATCTGCAGGTTCTCGATCACCGTCATGCGCGGAAAGATGCGCCGGCCTTCGGGCACCAGGGCGATGCCGCGACGGGCGATCTCGTGGGTATGGACGCGGGTGATGTCCTCGCCGTCGAACACGATGCGCCCCGCGCTGGCCTTGGGGTTGCCGAACAGGCTCATCATCAGCGTGGATTTTCCGGCGCCGTTGGCACCGATCAGGGTGACGATCTCCCCGACCTGAACCTCGATGTCGATACCGCGCAGTGCGTGGATATGTCCGTAATGGGCGTGCACGCCCTCCATCGTGAGCATCATGCCGGCTGCCCCCCCTTGCGTGTCTCGGTCATGCCTTCCTCGGCAAGTTTCTCGGCGATGCCCGCTTCGGCTTCTTCCTCGTCCTCGCCGAGGTAGGCCTTGATCACCTCCGGGTTGTTCCGGACCTCCTCGGGAGTGCCTTCGGCGATCTTGCGCCCGTAGCTGATCACGCCGATGTGGTCGGAGACGTTCATCACCACGCTCATGTCGTGCTCGATGAGCAGGATCGCGATGCCCAGTTCGCCGCACAGGTAGAGCAGCAGCTCGTTGAGTTCGGCCGATTCGCGCGGGTTGAGGCCGGCCGCCGGTTCGTCCAGGCACAGCAGAACCGGGTCGACGCACAGCGCACGTGCGATCTCGATGCGGCGCTGGATGCCGTAGGGCAGGTCGCCCGCGGCGTGGTCGGCGAGGTGGGTGAGCTTGAGCCGTTCGAGCCACATCGCCGCGCGCTCGATCGCCTGCCTCTCCGCCTGGCGGTAGCCGGGCAGCTTGAAGATTCCGGCGATGGAGAATCTCGAGGCGCGCTGCAGCACGTTGTGCTGGGCGACGATGAGGTTCTCCAGCACCGTCATTTTCGGGAACAGGCGGATGTTCTGGAAGGTGCGCACCACCTGGGCGTCGCGCGCGACCCGGTGGCTGGGCAGCTTCTCCAGCAGTATCTCGCCGCGCACGGGATGTGCCAGGCGCAGCGTGCCGGTGGTCGGCTTGTAGAAGCCGGTGAGGCAGTTGAACAGCGTGGTCTTGCCCGCGCCATTGGGGCCGATGATGCCGGTGATGCGGCCGGCCGGCACCTCGAGCGACAGATCGTCGATCGCGGTCAGACCGCCGAAGCGCATGGTCAGCTTGCGCACCGACAGCAGGGTGCCCTTGTCGTGTGCGCTCATCGTGCGCCCTCCTTGTCGCTGGCGGCGGCGCCCGCAGGCTGCAGGCGTACCGTGGGTTCGCGGTGCGACAGCAGGCCGCCGGGCTTCCACACCATGATCAGCACCATCGCAGCGCCGAACAGCAGCATGCGGTACTCGGAGAAGTTGCGCCCGAACTCGGGGATCAGCACCAGCAGCGTTGCCGCAAGCACCACGCCCATTTGCGAGCCCATGCCGCCCAGTACCACGATGGCGAGGATGATCGCCGACTCGGTGAAGGTGAAGCTCTCCGGCGAGATGAAGCCCTGGCGCGCGGCGAAAAAGACCCCGGCGAAGCCGCCCAGCATGGCGCCGATGGCGAAGGCCGAGAGCTTGATGTTGGTGGTGTTCATGCCCATGGCCTGGCAGGCGATCTCGTCCTCGCGGAGTGCCTCCCAGGCGCGGCCGACGGGCAGTTTGCGCAGCCGCGACACGAACGCGTGGGTGAGCAGGGCCAACACCAGGATCAGGTAGTAGAGGAAGATCAGCCGGTGCATGGCCGAGAACTCCAGGCCGAAGAAGCTGGCGAAGGTCTGTGTGCCTTCCGGTGCGCTGCGGGTGAACTCGAGGCCGAAGAAGCTTGGGCGCGGGATCGAGCTGATCCCGTTGGGGCCGCCGGAGAATTCGGTCCAGTTCACCAGGATCACACGGATGATCTCCCCGAAGCCCAGCGTGACGATGGCGAGATAGTCGCCACGCAGGCGCAGGATCGGATAGCCCAGGAGGATGCCGAAGCTGGCCGCGAGTGCGCCGGAGACGGGCAAGGCCTCCCAGAAGCCCCAGCCGTACTGGGTGGACAGCAGCGCGTAGGAATAGGCGCCCACCGCGTAGAAGGCGACGTAGCCCAGGTCGAGCAGGCCCGCGAGTCCCACGACCACGTTGAGGCCCCAGCCCAGCATCACGTAGATCAGCACCGTGGTGGCGGTGTCGACCACATAGCGGTTGTCGGAGTACATGATGGGCAGCGCGATCGAGGCGCCGAGCGCCACCCAGCCCAGGATGTTGACCACCTTCTGCGCGCCATGTGCACGTTGCGCGGCGGTGGTGGTGCTGGCCTGCTCGCGGGTGAGCTTGCGGTTGCGCATGTGGTCGATGCCCCAGCGCAGCAACAGGCGCCCCGCGAAGGCGGCGGTGACGAAGGCTGCGAGCAGGCCGAAGCGGGTGTCGACCGCCAGTCGCCCGCCCACGTCCACTGTGGTCAGGCCGATCAGCGGCACGCCGAGGATGAGACCCACGAAGGCTACCCAGCCGGCGTCGCGCAGACGCTCGGCGGGGGTCATGGCATGGCGGGCGAAGACGATGGTGCTCATCAGACCTTCTCCACTTCGGGCCGGCCGAGCAGGCCGGAGGGGCGCAACATCAGCACCAGGCACAGGATGCTGAAGGTGGCGACGTCCTTGTATTCCGCCCACAGGTAGGCGGCCCAGAAGGACTCGATGAGCCCGATCAGCAGCCCGCCCAGCATGGCCCCCGGCAGCGAGCCGATGCCGCCCAGCACTGCGGCGGTGAAGGCCTTGATGCCGGCGAGGAAGCCGATGAAGAAATCCACCACGCCGTAGTACACCGTCACCATCACCCCGGCGACCGCAGCCAGCGCCGCGCCGAGCATGAAGGTGTAGGAGATGGTGCGGTCCACATTGACCCCGAGCAGCCCCGCCATGGTGCGGTCCTGTTCGCAGGCGCGCTGCTGGCGGCCGAAGGGGGTCTGCGTGATCATCCACGTGAAGGCGGTCATCAGGATCACGGTCGTGACGATGATCAGCATCTGGCTCCAGCCGATCTGCACCGTGAAGGCGGGGTTGTCCCACAGCACGATGCCGCCCTCGAGCACCGGTGGGATCGGCTTGACGCGCGCACCCTGGGTGAGCTGCACGGTGTTCTGCAGGAAGATCGACATGCCGATCGCGGAAATGAGCGGCGCCAGCCGCGTCGAGCCGCGCAGCGGGCGGTACGCGGTGCGCTCGACCGCCCAGCCGTAGGCTGAGGTGAAGAAGATCGCCACGATCAGCACGAAGGTGAGTGCGAGCGGGATCGAGGTCACGTCGGCTGCGGCGAGGATGGTAAAGGCGGTGATCGCGATGAACGCGCTCACCATGAAGATGTCGCCATGGGCGAAGTTGATCATGCCGATGATGCCGTACACCATCGTGTAGCCGATGGCGATGAGGCCGTACATGGCGCCGAGCGTGAGCCCGTTGATCAGTTGCTGGAGTGCGTAGGCCACGATGTCTCCCGTGGAGGCACGATGGCGCCCGCGCCGGTGTGGCCGATGCGGGTGCCGGGTGCCGTCTTGTCGTTTGATTGCAGGGTCGCCTCCCGCCTCGTGGGCGGAGGGCGACCGATGCCCCGGACAGTCCGGGGCGGGTGATTACTGCGCGTAGTCGTACTGGCCGCCCTGCCAGCGATAGACCACGAAGCCCGGCGCCTTCTGGTCGCCCTTGGCGTCGAAGGACAGCTCGCCGATCACGGTGTTGAAGCTGCCGCCACGCATCGCCTTCTCGAGGTCGGCGTATTGGGTGCTCTTGGCTGCGGTGGCGGCCTGCTCGAAGAGCTGGAAGGCAGCGTAGGCGTAGAGCACATAGCCTTCGGGCTCGACCTTGGCGGCGCGGAACTTCTCCACCACGGGGGCAGCGTCGGCGTTCTTGCGCGGGTCGGGCGAGAAGGTGAACAGCACCTTGTCCGCAGCCGGGCCGGCGGCGGTGACGAGCTCGGAGTTGGTCATGGTGTCGCCGCCCATCACGGTCAGGTCGAGGCCGGCGGCCTGGGCCTGGCGCAGGATGAGCGCAACCTCGGTGTGGTAGCCGCCGTAGGCCATCACCTCGACGCCGGCCTGCTTGAGCTTGGTGACCAGGCCCGAGTAGTCCTTCTCGCCGGCAGTGATCGCCTCGCGCAACGTCGGCTTGAGACCCTTGGCTTCCATCGCCTTGGCCATCTCGTCGGCCAGGCCCTTGCCGTAGGCGCTCTTGTCGTCGACCACGGCGGCCTTCTTGCCGGCGAACTTCTCGGCGATGTAGCTGCCCGCCACCAGGCCCTGCTGGTCGTCACGGCCCATGATGCGGAAGATGTTGTTCAGCCCGCGCTCGGTGACCTGCGGGTTGGTCGACACCGTGGCCATCAGGATGTCGGCTTCGTTGTACACCTCGGAGGCGGGGATGGTCGAGCTCGAGCACCAGTGGCCGTGCATGAACACGATGTTCTTGTTGACCATGGTGTTCGCCACCGACACCGCCTGCTTGGGATCGCAGGCGTCGTCGCCCACCTCCAGCTTGAGCTTCTCGCCGAGCACACCGCCACGTGCGTTGATGTCGGCGATGGCCATTTCCGCGCCCTTGCGGATCTGGTCGCCGGCCGATGCGTACTGGCCGGTCATGGGGCCGGCGATCGCCACGGAAAGATCTGCGAGGGCGGCGGAGGAAAAGCCGCCCAGCGCGAGCACGGCGGTTGCGAGCAGGGTTTTCTTCATGAAACGTCTCCTTCTTGGCTGTGGTTATGGCCTTGGTTCGGGCATCGGGCTCGTGTGCGGAGCCGTTTGCGGCCGCCTAAGGTAAGCGAATTCTCCGAAATTACCATCCGTGCTGGCCCTAGCTGCGGGGGCTTCGCCGGAGATGAACTTCCCCTAGGGTGTAGCCCTGGGGGAAGGTTCTGCGGACCCGGGGGCGTTCAGGCCCCCATCGCCATCAGGCTGGCGTTACCGCCCGCGGCTGCGGTATTGATCGATAGCGTGCGCTCATGCACGAGGCGGGCGAGGTCGTAATCCGGGTTGGGCTGCAGCAACTGGACGATGGGCCCCTTGCGGGCGGCGATGCGCACACGCAGTGCGTCAGCCTCGGTCTCGGGGCCCTCGAACAGCACTGCACCAATGGCCTTTTCGGCCCAGCCTGCATCGAGGGTGATCCGGGCTTGCAATGCCTGGGGCAGTGCCTCGTACACGGCGCGAGCGGCCGCCTTGTCGTCCAGCAGCAGGTGATTGCCACTGGCGAGAGCGGCCATGACCTGATGCAGCACGCCGGTGCGGTGCCCGGCCACGCCGGCGATCGTGCCGCGCGCGGTGAAGCGCAGGCTGTCCTCCTCGCCCGTGGGGCCGGGCAGGGTCAGGCGCAGGCCGCTGAGGCTGCGCGCGCGGCAGGCATCGGCGCGGTCGCGCAGCACGGCCAGTTCGTCACCCTCCACCAGACTGCGGCCGTCGCCGTCCAGCCAACCGAGGAAGCGTTCGAGCGCCTGGTCGGCCGCGCGAGCCTCTTCGTCCTCGCCCACCGTGCATGCGCCATCGGTCAGCGCAGGGCCGGGCGTGCGGGCCAGCAGCCGGTGCAGGTAGAGCGGGCCGCCCGCCTTGGGTCCGGTGCCCGAAAGCCCTTCGCCGCCGAAGGGCTGTACGCCAACGACCGCACCGATGATGTTGCGGTTCACATACAGGTTGCCGACATGGGCGCGTGCGGCGACGCGCTCGACCGTCTCGTCGATGCGCGTGTGCACCCCCATGGTGAGGCCGTAGCCGCTGGCATTGATCGCGTCGATCAGCGTGTCGAGCTCGGCGGCGCGGTAGTGCAGCACGTGCAGGATGGGGCCGAACTGCTCGCGGCCGATTGCGGACAGCGCGTCGATCTCGATGATGGTCGGTGCGACGAAGGTGCCATGCGCGCACCCGGCAGGCAGGGGAAGGCGGGTGACGCGCGCGCCCTTCGCCTGCATCGCGGCAACGTGGGCCTCCAGGCCGGCACGGGCGTCGTCGTCGATGACCGGACCGACGTCCACGCGTACGTCCGCCGGGTCGCCCAGGGCCAGCTCGTCGAGTGCGCCGCGCAGCATGTGCAGCACGCCGTCGGCGATGTCGTCCTGCAGGCAGAGCACGCGCAGTGCCGAGCAGCGCTGGCCGGCAGAGTCGAAGGCGGAGGCGAGGACGTCGGCCACCACCTGCTCGGGCAGTGCGGTGGAGTCGACGATCATCGCGTTCTGTCCGCCGGTCTCGGCGATCAACGGGATATCGCCACCGCGCTCGGCAAGTGTGCGGTTGATCAGCGTTGCGACCTCGGTGGAGCCGGTGAACATCACCCCGCGCACGCGGGTGTCGGCCACCAGCGTGGCGCCGACCGCTTCGCCACGGCCGGGCAGCAGCTGCAGCGCTGCGGTCGGCACCCCGGCTTCGTGCAGCAGGCGCACCGCATGGGCCGCGATCAGCGGAGTCTGCTCGGCCGGCTTGGCCAGGACCGGGTTGCCGGCGGCAAGCGCGGCGGCGGCCTGGCCGGTAAAGATGGCGAGCGGGAAGTTCCACGGGCTGATGCATAGCACCGGGCCGAGCGGCACATGGCTGGCGGCATCGAAGCCGCGCGCCTGCTGGGCGTAGTAGCGCAGGAAGTCGACCGCCTCGCGCAGCTCGGCGACGGCATTGGTCCAGGATTTGCCGGCCTCGCGGATTGCGAGTGCGAGCAGGGTGTCGGTGTCCCGCTCGAACAAATCGGCGGCGCGCATCAGTGCATCGCAGCGCTCGGTTGCCGGGGTGGAGGCCCACTCGGCTGCCGCGGCGCTGGCGGCGGCCAGCGCCCGCTCGATGTCGTCGGCGCTTGCTTCGGCAGCATTGCCGACGGGGTCCTGGTGGTTGGCGGGGTTGTGTATCGGCAGTGCGGTAGCGGGGGTAATCTTGCCGGCGACCACCGGCCCACCTGTGAAGGCGCTTGTGCGCGAGGCGGCCAGTGCCATGGCGATCCGTGCGCGCACCGGCTCGCTGGCGAGGTCGACGCCGGCGGAGTTGGTGCGCTGTGCGCCGAACAGTTCGGCCGGCAGCGGGATCTTCGGATGCGGCGCGCCCGCAAGCGGCGCAGCCTGCTCAACCGGGTCAGCGATCAGCTCTTCGACTGGCACGCGCTCATCTACGATGCGATTGACGAAGCTGGTGTTGGCACCGTTTTCGAGCAGGCGGCGCACCAGGTAGGCGAGCAGGGTCTCGTGGCTGCCCACCGGCGCGTAGATGCGCACCATGCGGTGGCGGTCGGCACGACCGACGATCTGGTCGTAGAGCGGCTCGCCCATGCCGTGCAGGCACTGGAACTCGTAGTCACCCGGCTGCCAGGGGCGGCCGTCGGCGGCGGCGAGGTGGAAGATTGCTGCCAGCGAGTGTGCGTTGTGGGTGGCGAACTGCGGGTAGATCACGTCGCGCGCAGTGAGCAGCTTCTTCGCGCAGGCAAGGTAGGCGACGTCGGTGTAGACCTTGCGGGTATAGACGGGGTAGCCGCCAAGACCGTCGATCTGTGCGCGCTTGATCTCGGCGTCCCAGTATGCGCCCTTGACCAAGCGCACCATCATGCGCTGGCCGCTTCGGCGTGCGAGGTCGATGACGAAGTCGAGCACGAAGGGCGCCCGCTTCTGATAGGCCTGCACGACGAAGCCCAGACCGCTCCAGCCGGCGAGTGCATCGTCGGTGGCAAGCGCCTCGAGCAGGTCGAGCGAAAGATCGAGACGCTCGGCTTCCTCGGCGTCGATGTTGAGGCCGATGTCGTAGCCCCGTGCCTGCAGGCACAGGGTCTTGAGCCTGGGCAGCAGCTCGGCGAGCACACGCTCGCGCTGCGACCAGGTGTAGCGCGGGTGCAGGGCCGAGAGCTTGACCGAGATGCCGTTGCCATCGACCACGCCGCGGCCCTTCGAAGCCTGCCCGATGGCGTGGATGGCGCTTTCGTAGTCCTTGAAGTAGCGCTCGGCGTCTGCGGCGGTCATCGCGGCCTCGCCCAGCATGTCGAAGGAGTAGCGGTAGCCCTTCTTCTCATGCTCGCGGCCGCGCTTGAGGGCTTCGTCGATGTCGCGGCCGGTGACGAACTGCTCGCCCAGCATGCGCATCGCAAGGTCCATGCCTTTGCGGATCAGCGGCTCTCCACCGCGCGCCATCAGCCGGGTGAGCGCCGAAGACAGACCCTCCTCGCTGCTGGTCGACACCAGTCTGCCGGTGATCAGGAGGCCCCAGGTGGCGGCGTTGACGAACAGTGAGGGGCTGTTGCCGATGTGTGCGCGCCAGTCGCCGTCGGCGAGCTTGTCGCGGATCAGACGGTCGGCGGTCGCCTTGTCGGGCACGCGCAGCAGCGCTTCGGCCAGGCACATCAGTGCCACGCCTTCCTGGCTGGAAAGCGAGAACTCCTTCATCAGCGCATCCACGCCCGAGGAGCGGGTGCGGGTGGCGCGCAGGCCGCTCACCAGATCATGGGCGAGGCGGTGTACCCCGTCGCGCAGGGTATCGGGGATGCGGGCAGATTCGATCAGCCCGGGGATGCACTCCGGTTCCGGACTGCGCCAGGCTGCGTCGATCGCAAGGCGAAGCGCACTCCGCGGGCGCTCGGGCAGGGCCGCCGTGCTGGGGGCGATGGGGGCGGCACAAGGCTGGGTCTGGATCGGTGTCACGGCCGGGGCTCCGTCGGGGGCTTGCGAGGGGCTTGTGCAGGGAGGCTGCGAAGCGCGTCGCACATGTCTTCAATAGGCCGCATTCTTTGCGAAAAACTGGAGTTAATGGCTCCAAAATTTGCATTTATAAAGTCATAATTCCCGAATTGAACCCTACATGCAGGCAGAACGCCTGTTGCGCCGCAATGGATCGCATCGATCAGAAGATTCTCGCTGAACTCCAGGCCGATGCCCGCCTGTCCATCGTCGAGCTGTCACGCCGGGTCGGCCTGACCAAGACGCCCTGTGCCGAGCGGATCCGCCGCCTTGAGAAAGCCGGCGTTATTCGCGGCTATCATGCAGCGCTCGACCCTGCGGCGGTGGGGGCCGGCCACATCGTGGTGGTGCAGGTGCTGCTGACCAGCACGACCGAGCAGGATCTGCGCCGCTTCAACGAGGCCGTGCGGCGCATTCCCGAGATCGAGTCCTGCTTGATGATCGCGGGCGATTTCGACTATCTGCTGAAGGTGCGCACCCGTGATATCAACGAGTATCGCCGCGTGATGGGTGAGCAGATCTCGAGCTTGCCCTGCGTGAAGCAGACCCACACCTACGTGGTCATGGAGGCGGTGAAGGACGAGCATCGCCTACCGCTGCGTCCGCTTCTCGGGTGACCCGGTTTTTGCCCTCGATGCAATGGGCGCGCGTGCCCTTGGTGTAATATTTCGGCCAATCCATTCGCTGCCCCGCCCGGGTTTGCAGCGCTCTCAAGAGACACTTCATGGTTCCCCATCTCACCACTGCACTGACCGGCCCCCTGCTGGAGCTGGAGCGCCAGTTTCTGGACAACGCCACCGAGATCGAACGCTGGTTCCGGGACCAGTGGCAGGACCACATGCCGCCCTTCTACGGTTCCACCGACCTGCGCAACTCGGGCTTCAAGCTCGCGCCGGTCGACCTGAACCTGTTCCCCGGCGGCTTCAACAACCTCAACGACGCCTTCATGCCCTTGTGCGTGCAGGCGGCGCAGGCGGCGATCGAGCGCATCTGCCCCGATGCCAGCAAGCTGCTGCTGATCCCCGAGAACCACACCCGCAACCAGTTCTACCTGCAGAACGTGGCCAAGCTGGTGTCCATCCTGCGCCTCACCGGCCTCGATGTGCGCATCGGCAGCCTGCTGCCCGACATCGCCGAGCCGACCGTGCTGGAGCTGGCCAACGGTGCCACGCTGACGCTGGAGCCGCTGCGCCGCAGCGGCAGCCGCATCGGCCTGGACAACTTCGACCCCTGCGCGGTGCTGCTGAACAATGATCTGTCCGCCGGCATTCCCGCGGTGCTGACGGGGCTGGACGAACAGTGGCTGATCCCGCCACTGCACGCCGGCTGGCACTCGCGCCGCAAGTCCAAGCACGCCGAGTGCTACGACCGCGTCGCGCGCGAGTTCGCGACCGCGATCGGCATCGACCCCTGGCGCATCAACCCCGAGTTCGGCGTCTGCGGCCAGATCAACTTCCAGGAGCGTACCGGCGAGGAGTGCCTGGCGGCGCAGGTCGATTCGCTGCTCACCCGCATCCGCGCCAAGTACAAGGAATACGGCGTCACCGACGAGCCTTTCGTGGTGGTCAAGGCCGATGCCGGCACCTACGGCATGGGCGTGATGACGGTCAAGGACGCCTCCGAGGTGGTCGGCCTGAACCGTCGCCAGCGCAACAAGATGGCGGTGGTGAAGGAGGGGCTGGAGGTGCACGAGGTCATCATCCAGGAAGGCGTGCACACCTTCGAGACGGTGGAAGACGGCGTCGCCGAGCCGGTCGTCTACATGATGGATCACTACGTGGTGGGCGGCTTCTACCGCGTGCACACCGAGCGCGGCCGCGACGAGAACCTCAACGCGCCGGGCATGCACTTCAAGCCGCTGGCCTTCGACACCTGCTGCACCCTGCCCGACGCAGCGCAGGGCCCCGATGCGCCGCCCAACCGTTTCTACGCCTATGGCGTCGTCGCCCGCCTCGCGCTGCTCGCGGCCTCGGTCGAGATCGAGGAAACCGAACCCGTGACGGATGAGGCGTTGATGGCGTGAGTGGGACGGCGGCGCCTCGGGGCGCCCCGCTTCGGCAAACTGACGCAGGCAAGGACGGTATGAACCGCAAGCTCAAGCTCCTCTTCATCCTGGATCCGCTCGAGGGCCTCAAGGCCTACAAGGATTCCAGCATCGCGATGATGCGCGCCGCCGCGCGCCGTGGCCACGAGGTGTGGTCGCTACAGCGCGCGGGGCTCACCTGGCGCGAAGGCGTGGTGGTGGGCACGGGCTGCGTGCCGCTGGACGTCTGTGACGACGATGCCGCCTGGTACCGGGCGGGTGTGGCGCAGGCCGTGCCGCTATCGGCGTTCGACGCGGTGCTGATGCGTCAGGACCCGCCCTTCGACTTCGAGTACGTCACCGCCACCTGGCTGCTCGAGCGCGCGGCGCAGGCCGGTGTGCGGGTGTTCAATGAACCGCGTGCGGTGCGCGACCACTCCGAGAAGATCGCGATCACCGAGTTCCCGCAGTTCACCGCGACCACGCTGGTGGCGCGCGACCCGGTGGACATTCACGCCTTCATCGACGAACTCGGCGACGTCATCCTCAAGCCGCTCGACGGCATGGGGGGCAGCCAGATCTTCCGCGTGCGTGTGGATGACCCCAACCGCAACGTGATCGTCGAGACGCTGGCCCACGATGGCGCGCGCACGATCATGGCGCAGCGCTACCTGTCCCAGATCGCCGAGGGTGACAAGCGGGTGCTGATCATAGGCGGCCAGGTCGTGCCCTTTTCGCTGGCGCGCATCCCCCGGGCCGGTGAGACGCGCGGCAACCTGGCCGCGGGCGGGCGCGGCGTGGCGATGCCGCTCACGCCGCGTGAGCGTGAGATTGCCGAATACCTCGCCCCCATCCTGTGGCGGCGGGGTCTGCTCATCATCGGCCTGGACCTGATCGGCGGCTACCTCACCGAGATCAACGTCACCAGCCCGACCTGCATGGTCGAGATCCATGCCCAGCAAGGCTTCGATGTCGCCGGCCTGGTGATCGACACCCTGGAACAGGCGTGCGCCTGAGTCCCGATTTCCCGTTCCCGGCGGCGATGCGCGGGGTTGCGCTGCTGCTGGTTGCCGTACTGCTCGCAGCCTGCTCGCGCGCCGGGGTGTTCCGGCATGAGGCGTATGTCTTCGGCACGCGGGTCGACGTCGCGGTGTATGGCGACAGCCAGGAAGCGGCCGATGCGGCGGCCTATGCCGTGCTGCGCGAGTTCGACCGCCTTCACCGCGCCTACCATGCCTGGGAGCCGTCCGAGCTCACCGCGCTGAACGCTGCGCTGGCCCGTGGCGAAACGGCGGGCGTGTCTGACGAGCTGGCCGCAATGCTGGCTGATGCCCAGCACATCGCCGCCACCGGTGATGGGCTGTTCAATCCGGCGCTTGGCGCGCTGATCGCGCTCTGGGGGTTTCACACGGACACCTTCGTGCCACAGCGGCCCGACCCGGCGGCGCTCGAAGCCCTGCTGCAGACGCGTCCGTCCATGGACGACCTGCACATCGAGGGAAACCGCGTGAGCAGCCGCAACCCGGCGGTGCAGCTCGATCTGGGCGGATACGCCAAGGGCTACGCGCTCGATCGTGCCGCGGCCATCCTGCGCGAGAACGGGGTGAACAATGCGCTCATCAACATCGGCGGCAATGTCATGGCGCTGGGCCGCAAGGGCGACCAGCCGTGGCGCATCGGCGTCCAGCATCCGCGCATGCCCGCGCCCATCGCCACCCTGCCGTTGTACGATGGAGAAGCGGTAGGCACCTCCGGAGACTATCAGCGCTACTTCGAACTCGACGGCGAGCGCTTCTCGCATCTTCTGGATCCGCGCACCGGCCAGCCTGCGCATGGCACTCAGGCGCTCACCATCCTGATCTCTCCGCGCGAGGGCGCCGGCACGCTCTCCGATGCGCCGAGCAAGCCGGCCTACCTTGCCGGTGATGCGTGGCGAGAACATACACGCCGTTTCGGTATCGAACACGCGTTGCGCATCGCTGCCGATGGGCGGGTCGAGGTAACGCGTGCGCTCCGAGCGCGCCTGCAGTTCATGTCGCCCGTGGAGGCGACGGTCATCGATTGAAAAGCAAGGGAGAAAGAAGATGGACATGACACCGCAAACCGCCTGGTTGATCGCAATCTCTGCCGTCGTCATCGTCGGCATCGTCGCTTTCTTCATCGGTCGCAAGTCGGCCGGTACGAAGGAGCGTATCGATCAACTCGAAACCGAACTCCGGAGCAAGCAGGAAGAGGTCGAGGGCTATCGCAAGGAGGTCGAGGCGCACTTCGACAAGACCGCCACGCTGTTCGTGTCGATGGCTGGCGGCTACAAGGAGCTGTTTCAGCATCTGTCTTCCGGCTACGAGAAGCTGTCTACCGGGTCGGCGCGCGAGCTTTTCCAGCAGCGCGTGGATGCACTGCTGGTGGGTACGACCCATGGTGCGGACGAGCAGGCTGGCAAACTCATCGCAGGGGCTGCCGCCGGTGCGGCAGTTGCTGCGACTGCGGTCGAGGCTGAGTCTGTGGCAGCCGATGTCGGCGCTGAAGCTGCTGCTGCAACCGCGCAGGACAGCGAGGCCGAGAAGGGTGCCGCGGATGAAGGCGCTATGGCTGAAGGCGTCGCGGCGGGCGGGCAGTCTGCGCCCGAGGAGGCTTCGGCGACGGCTGCAGGGGAGGCTCCCAGCGACACGCCCGCCCAAGCTGCCGAGGATGCGGAGCGTGCTGCGGTGGAGCCGGTTGCCGGTGCTGCGGATCGCAGCACCAATGAGGCGGCCGGCGTCCAGGCCGCGGATGAGCGGCAGGACGCCCGCTAAGCCACTCGCGCCCGCCCGACCGTACAGGTTCACGCCCCGTCGCCGGCCCTGCGGGCCGGGTGCGGGAGGGAACGCGTCCGCAGGGGGAAATACGCCCGCGCATGCTGCACCGGCTGCGCCGCAAAGTATGGCGCCAGTGAACTTCCCCCGTGCGACAGCGTCTCTCCACCATGCCGAAGACGCTCCGTGCGCTACTTGTGATCCTGCTCGCCGTCCTCCTGCTCGGGGGATGCAGTCTGCGTTTTGCCTACGGCAAGCTGGACTGGCTGGTGCCGTGGTACGTGCGTGATTTCGTGACCCTGAACGCGGGGCAGCGGAGTGACCTCGACCGCCGCCTCGCCGTCCAGCTGACGTGGCACTGCCGCACCCAGCTTGCCGACTATGCCGCGGGTCTGCGAGATGCGCAGACCTTGTTCTCGAGCGACCGCGTCGACGCGGCGCAGCTCGAGGTCTTCCTCCGGCGTGGAGAGGCTTGGTGGCGGGCGGTGCTTGGCGCGCTGATGCCGGACGCCGGCGCCCTGCTTGCCGGCCTTTCTCCCGCCCAGGTCGACGAACTCGATGTCTCGCTGCAGCGGCGCATGGCAGATGCGCGGCGGGACTACCTCTCCGGTAGCGAGGCAGAGCAGCACGCGGCGCGTGTGAAGCGCATGCAGAAGCGCCTTCATCGCTGGCTGGGCGCGTTGAGCCCGCAGCAGCGCGGGCGTGTCGAAGCGTGGAGCCGGGCGTTGCTGCCGACGACCGAGACGTGGCTGCTCGACCGCGAGCGACGCCAGTCTGCGCTGGTAGACGTCCTGCGCGCCGGAGCGGATGCCGCCGCCCTGTCGTCTCACATCCGTCCCCTGCTGTTGCCGGACGAGGGGGGGCTGCCGCCCGCACATCGCGAGCGGCAGGCGCGCAACCGGGCGCTGACCCTGCAACTGCTGGCCGATCTGTTCAATGAGGCGGACATGGGGCAACGCCGCCGCCTGCTGGGCGAGGTCGATGCGCTTGCCAGTCAGTTCGAAAGCATGGCCTGTACGGAGCCTGTTCGCGTTTCCGGCGCCGGCAGCCCATAATCCGGGCCTTTCCGGACGCCCCTTGTCCGGCCACGCCGCAGCCCGGCATGCTTCCCATGCACAAGACCGAACTCGACCGCCTCGCCATCGGCATGATGCTGCTGTTCTGCACCATCTGGGGCCTGCAGCAGGTTGCGATCAAGCTCGCCATCGCGGGGATATCGCCGGTGTGGCAGGCCGGGCTGCGTTCGATCGGCGCTGCGCTGATCGTCCTGCTGTGGTCGCGTCTGCGCGGTGTGCCCCTGCTGGCGCGCGATGGCAGCCTGTGGCCGGGGGTGCTGGCCGGCGTGCTGTTCGCGGCCGAGTTCGCACTGATCTTTCTCGGGCTGCAGTTCACCACGGCCTCGCGGGGTGTCATCTTCCTGTACACCGCGCCCTTCTTCGTCGCGCTCGGTGCGCGCTGGCTGCTGCCGCTCGAGCAGATGCGCAAGGCGCAGTGGGCGGGTATGGCGCTGGCGTTCATGGGCATCCTGGTCCTGTTCGGCGAGCATCTGCTCGCGCCGGTCGGCGCCTCGTGGACCGGCGATCTGATGATCGTCCTGGCTGCGGTGTTCTGGGCTGCGACCACGCTGACGGTGAAGGCGAGCGTGCTGGCGCGCGTATCGGCCGAGAAGACCCTGCTCTACCAACTCACGGTGTCGGGCCTGGGGTTGCCATTGTTGTCGATCGTGCTCGGCGAACCCGGCGTGTTCGCGCCGACGCCTGCGGTCTGGACGAGCCTCTTCTTCCAGACCTTCATCGTGGCCGGTGCGTCCTACCTGGGTTGGTTCTGGCTGATCCGGCAGTACCCTGCGACGCGGTTGTCGTCGTTTTCCTTCCTCACGCCGGTAATGGGGGTGCTCGCGGGCGGCCTGCTGTTGGGCGAGCCGCTGACGCCTGCGGTGTTTGCCGCGCTGGGGCTGGTGGGGGCGGGGATCTGGGTGGCGAACCGGCCGCGCTGAAGCCTCCCGGCGGTGTATCCGTGCCGGACCCATGATGCCGTGCGAGCGTGTTCGCCTATAGTGACGAAGTTCGTCCCCTGCAAGGAGCCTTGCCATGGCCCGTCCGGTCGTCGATTTCTGGTTCGAGTTCGCCAGGACCTATTCCTATCTGGCGGTGATGCGCATCGAGGAGGCCGCGCAGACGGCCGGTGTGGCGCTTGCGTGGAAGCCTTTCCTGCTGGGGCCGGTGTTTCTCGCCCTGGGTTGGAACGATTCGCCCTTCAACATCTATCCGCCCAAGGGGCGGTATATGTGGCGCGACCTGGAGCGCTTGTGTGCCAGGAATGGACTGCCGTTCCGGCGCCCAAGCCGCTTCCCGCGCAATGGCCTGCTTGCCGCGCGGGTGGCGCTGATTGGCGTGGAAGAGGGCTGGGTTGCGCGTTTTGCGCGCGCGGTAATGACGGCGAACTTCGCCGAGGACCGCGAGATCGGCGAGGTTGACGTGATCGAGGGCATTCTCGGCACGCTCGGATTGCCGGTCGCCGAGATCATGGCGCGTGCGCAGAGCGAGGATAACAAGCTCGCCTTGCGCCGACAGACCGAGTTGGCGGCCGAGCTTGGCCTGTTTGGCGCGCCCAGCTTCAGGGTCGGCGACGAGTTGTTCTGGGGCAACGACCGCCTGGAGGATGCCCTGGCCTGGGCAAGACAGTCGGGTTGAGTGCCTATTTCTTCTTCGCGGCCTGTTCTTCCTCGTAGCGGCGGATGCGCTCGTCGTAGCGCGCGCGGTCTTCAGCTGCCTGTTGGGCGCGGCGCGCCGCCGCCTCCTCTGCGCTGCGGCGCTCGCTGGCGCGTTGGTCCTCGGTCTCGGCGCGCTTGCGTGCGGCCTCGGCCTTCGCAGCATCCGCTGCGGCGTCGCGCTGAGCGCGGATGCGCTCCGCTTCGGGGGAAGGCGCGATGCCCGCGTCCGGACCGGGTGCAGGCGCGGCGGCTGGGGGTGTGGTGGGCAGTTCGCTGGGTGTGGCGGGCGCGAGCGAACGCGCATTGCCGCCCGTGTCCGCCTGCGCGGCAGCACGCTGGCGCTCGCGCAGGGTGATGCCGCGGGCCTCGGCTTCAAGCGTCCGGGCGCGCTGGATCGTCTCCAGACGTTGCTTCCGCGCCTGGTCGATGCAGCGGTTGACGAGGAATTTCTCATGACAGCCCGGCACGGTGGCCTCGAAGGTGGCCTCGGCCTGGTCGCGCAGGGCCTTGCCCTCGGCCTCCAGCGCTGCGGCGCGTGCGCGCTCGGCGGCCCGGTGCGCCTCCTCGTCCGTCTGTGCCCGCAGCGGACTGGAGAGCAGGGCGGACAGGGCGAGCGGGACGAGCAACAGGCTGCGGGGAAGCCGGGCACCATTCGAGGACATGGAGGAGGCGGGGCGTGGGCGGATCATCATACGCGCTGGTTTCCGGGGGTCGAGGTTCCGGGTTCGGTTGGGCTGGCGCGTAGAATAGCGCCTTTACTTCAATCCGCGGCCCCGCGGCCGTGTATCCGTTCGTGATCAGTCTTCGCAATTTGCGCCTCGCGCGCGGTGCCAAGGTCCTCATCGAGGCCGCCACGCTGCAGATCCACCCCGGCTGGAAGGTCGGCCTCACCGGCGCCAACGGCAGCGGCAAGTCCAGCCTGTTCGCCCTGCTGCGCGACCAGCTCCACCCCGACCAGGGCGACCTCGACCTGCCGCCGGGTTGGGTGATCGCCCACGTCGCCCAGGAAACGCCCGGGCTGGCGCAGCCGGCGATCGACTACGTACTCGACGGCGACGCCGAGCTGCGCCGCATCGAGGCCGAACTGGCCGCGGCCGAAGCCGCCCACGACGGTTCGCACATTGGCGAACTGCATGCCCGCCTGCACGAGATCGGTGGCTACGCGGCGCGCGCGCGCGCGGCAGCGCTGCTCGACGGTCTGGGCTTCCTGCAATCGGACATCGAGCGCCCGGTCGCAGACTTCTCCGGCGGCTGGCGCATGCGCCTGAACCTGGCGCAGGCGCTGATGTGCCGCTCGGATCTGCTGCTGCTCGACGAGCCCACCAACCACCTCGACCTCGACGCGGTGATCTGGCTCGAGGCCTGGTTGCGCGACTACCGCGGCACCTTGCTGCTGATCTCGCACGACCGCGAGTTCCTCGACGCCTGCGTGACCCATATCGCCCACATCGAGCAGCAGAGGCTCGCGCTCTACACGGGCGGCTACTCGGACTTCGAGCGCCAGCGCGGCGAGCGCCTGATCCAGCAGCAGGCGATGTTCGACAAGCAGCAGCGCGACATCGCGCACATGGAAGACTACATCCGCCGCTTCCGCGCCAAGGCGACCAAGGCGCGCCAGGCGCAGAGCCGGATCAAGGCGCTCGAGCGCATGGAGCGCATCGCCGCGGCGCATGTGGACACGCCCTTCAGCTTCGCTTTCCGCGACGCGCCGCCGGCGCCCGACCCCTTGCTGCAGATCGAGGACGGTGCGGTGGGCTACGGCGACAAGACGGTGCTGGAACGCATCACGCTCACGCTGCGCCCCGGCGAGCGCGTCGGCCTGCTCGGGCGCAACGGCGCCGGCAAGTCGACACTGATCAAGCTGCTCGCGCACGAGCTTCGACTTGCCACTGGCCGCCGCCTGGAGGGCAAGGGCCTCGCCACCGGCTACTTCGCCCAGCACCAGCTCGAGACCTTGCGCCCGGACGAGTCCGCGCTGCAGCACATGGTGCGCCTCGACCCGCAGACGCGCGAGCAGGAACTGCGCGACTACCTCGGCGGTTTCGACTTCCGTGGCGACGGCGTGGGTGGCACTTCGACGCCTGCGACCACCCCCTGCGGGCCGTTCTCGGGCGGCGAGAAGTCGCGTCTTGCGCTCGCGCTGCTGATCTGGCAGCGGCCCAACCTGCTGCTGCTCGACGAGCCGACCAACCACCTCGACCTCGAGATGCGCCACGCGCTGACCATGGCGCTGCAGGACTACGAGGGCGCAATGGTGCTGGTGTCGCACGATCGCGCGCTTCTGCGTGCCACCTGCGACCGCTTCCTGCTGGTCGACGGCGGGCGCATCCAGCCCTTCGACGGCGACCTCGACGACTACCGCGACTGGCTCGCCACCCGGCGTGCCGAGGTGGCCGCGGCGGCGGCCTGTCCCGACCAGGCCGCCGACAAGGCGGCACGCAAGGCCGACCGCGCGCAGGCCGCCGCCGACCGCCAGGCGCGCCTGGTGGCGCGCCGGCCGCTGGTGAAGGAGATCGAGCAGATCGACAAGCGCCTGGCGGCGTGGAACAAGGAAAAGGCCGAGATCGACGCGCAGCTCGCCGATCCGGCGCTCTATACCGGCCCGCAGGCGGGTGAGGTGCCGGCGCTCAACAAGCGCCAGGCCGAACTCGCCGGGCGCATCGAGGAGGCCGAGCTGCGCTGGCTGGAACTGCACGAGGCGCTGGAGGCGATTCCCGCCGACTGAAGCGGGCGACCTCGCAGCCTGCTGCCGATGGCCTATTCCGGCAGCCAGCGCGCGGGGTCGATGTCCCAGGCTTCGAAGTCCTCGTGGCCGACGATGCGGTCCTGCGAGTGGCGCAGGTCCACCGTCTCGGGCGTCAGGTAGTAGCCGCGGGTGTGGAAGATCACCTTCACCACCGGCTGCATCAGATTCTCGGGGTTCTGCGCCTGCACCACGGCCAGGCGGCGGCTTTCCAGCCGCACCAGCGAGCCTGTTGGGTAGATGCCCACGGCGCGGATGAAGGCCTGCACCAGCGTCGGGTTGAAGTGGAACTTGCTCCACTCCAGCAGCTTGCGCAGCGCCTCGGTGGGCGCCATGCCCTTGTGATAGACGCGGTTCGAGGTGATCGCGTCATACACGTCGACGATCGCGCCCATCTGGCCGTAGAGGCTGATCTCGTCGCCCTTGAGCTTGTTCGGGTAGCCGGTGCCGTCGAAGCGCTCGTGGTGCTGCGCCGCCACGTCCAGCGCGATCTGGCTGATGCCCGGCGTGCCCTGCAGGATGATCTTGCTCTGCACGACGTGGCTCTTCATCTTGACGAACTCGGCGTCGGTGAGCTTGGCCGGCTTGTTCAGGATATCGTCGGGCACCTTGGCCTTGCCCACGTCGTGCAGCAGGGCGCCGACGGCGATCTCGTGGATGATGTCGCGGGGCAGTTCCAGCGTGCGCGCGAACGAGGTCATCAGCGTGCATACCGAGACCGAGTGCTGGAAGGTGTATTCGTCGTGGTCCTTGAGCCGCGCCAGCGGCAGCATCGCGTCCTGCTGGCGGAAGATCGAGTCGACGATGCGCTCGACCAGCGGCTCGATCTGCTCGAGCTGGATCTGCTTGCCCAGCCGGATGTCGCCCATCATGTCGCGCACGATGCGGTTGGCTTCGCTGTGAAGGTTGCGGGCGCGTTCCACCTCCCGCTGCACCGAGACGCGCCGAACCGGCGCCGCAGCGTCGGTGGCGATCGCTTCGAGCACCTCGTCCACGTTGTGGGCGGCTTCTTCCTGCGTCGGCGCCTCCTCGACATCGAGCCCTTGCGCGGTGTCGATGTAGATCTCGTGCACACCCAGTTCGCGCACCTTGGTGACGTCCTCGTCGGACTTCACCGCGAAGCGGTTGCGCAGAAAGTTATGCTCCATCCACCCGCAGTTCAGATCGTGGATATACATGCCGGGCTGGAGCTTCTCGATCGGGATGAGCTTGATCATGTGGAGTCTGGTCTGGATTTGCCAGAATTATCCGATTCGCGGGCCTGGGTCGCCACGGCGACTTTGCCCGAAGCGAGAAGTTGTCCACATCCGGCATGCGGCTTGCCCGCGCCGCGCCCGCGCCGGAGGCGAATGCTAGAATCGCGCCTTCGCCAAATTCTTGTCCGCAGGAGCATCCGGTGCGTATCGTCTGTCTCGACCTCGAAGGTGTGCTGGTCCCCGAAATCTGGATCGAATTCGCCGAACGTACCGGCATTCCCGAGCTGCGCCGCACCACCCGCGACGAGCCCAACTACGACACGCTGATGAAGTACCGCCTGAACATCCTGGCGGAGAAGAAGCTCGGGCTGCCCGACATCCAGGACGTGATCGCCAGCATGGGCCCGATGGAAGGCGCGCGCGCTTTCCTCGATGACCTGCGCGATACCTATCAGGTCGTGATCCTGTCCGACACCTTCTACGAGTTTGCCAAGCCGCTGATGACGCAGCTCGGCCTGCCGACGCTGTTCTGCCACAGCCTCGAGGCCAACGACGAAGGCATCCTGGTCAACTACCACCTGCGCATGCCCGACCAGAAGCGCGAGGCCGTCAAGCGCTTCAAGGAACTGAACTTCAAGGTCGTGGCCGCGGGCGACTCCTACAATGACACCGCGATGCTGGGTGAGGCCCATGGCGGCATCCTGTTCCACCCGCCGGAAAACGTCGTGCGCGAGTTTCCGCAGTATCCGGTGGTGCGCGACTACACTGCGCTGCGCGCCGAGATCGACAAGGCATTCGCCCGCGCCGGCTGATCCAGACCATGCATCGCGAGCGCTTCTACACCCTGTCCGCCTCCTGCCCTGACCGCGTCGGTATCGTTGCCAAGGTTTCCGGCTTCATCGCCGAGCACAAGGGCTGGATCCTCGAGACCTCGCTGCACGCCGAGCCGGCGCAGGGCGGCGAGGCCGTCGGCCGCTACTTCATGCGCATCGAGATCAAGGCCGACTCGCTGCCCTTCCACCTCGCCGAGTTCCGTGAGCGCTTCCGCCCGCTTGCCGAGGCGCTCGAGATGGAGTGGAAGATCAGCGATTCCGCGGTCAAGAAGCGCGTGGTCGTGCTGGTCAGCAAGCAGGAGCACTGCCTGTACGACCTGCTCGCGCGCTGGCAGTCGAAGGAACTCGACATCGAGATCCCGTGCGTGATCTCCAACCACGACACCTTCCGTGGCTTTGTCGAGTGGCACGGCATTCCCTTCCACCACGTGCCCGTCACCGCCGACAACAAGGCTGCGGCCTATGCCGAGGTGCAGCGCATCTTCGAGGAGGTGCGTGGCGACACCATGGTGCTGGCGCGCTACATGCAGATCCTGTCGCCGGACCTCTGTGCCGCCTACCCCGGCCGGATCATCAACATTCACCACAGCTTCCTGCCCAGCTTCGTCGGTGCCAAGCCCTACCACCAGGCGTGGGCCAAGGGCGTCAAGCTGATCGGGGCGACCTGCCACTACGTTACCGCCGACCTCGACCAGGGGCCGATCATCGAGCAGGACGTGATCCGCATCGATCACTCGGATGCGGTCGAGGACATGGTGCGTTACGGCAAGGACATCGAGAAGACGGTGCTCGCGCGCGGCCTGCGTTACCACCTGGAAGACCGGGTGCTGGTGCACGGCAACAAGACGATCGTGTTCCGCTGAGCGGGATGGAGACTGGCGCGGCGAGTCTCGGCGGAGCAATGTTCAAGCGCGTCACAAACCAATACGATCGCGGATTTGGAAGGGTTTCACGGCATAACTGGAATGAACGTCATGCAAAGTTCGGAAAAACGGATGATCTCGGTTGAAAAGATCGGCGGCACGTCGATGTCCGCCTTCGGCGATGTGCTGCGCCACATCATGCTGTATGACAGCGCGCGTATCTATGGCCGTATTTACGTGGTGTCCGCCTATTCCGGCGTGACCAATCAGCTTCTGGAGCACAAGAAGACCGGCGAGCGGGGCATCTATGCGCTGTTCGCAGAAGGGGCGGACTATCACGCGGCGCTCAACGGCCTGGCCGTGAGTCTCAAGAAGCTCAATGCCGGGTTCGCCGATCTCGGCCTGCCGCTGGACGTCGCCGATGCATTCGTCGACACCCGCATCGGCGAGGTCAAGAAGTATCTCGATGCGATGCATCACGTACTCGCCAGCGGCTACATCCTGCGCAAGGACGTGCTGCTTGCGGCGCGCGAGGTGCTGGCCTCGATCGGCGAGTCGCACAGCGCCTTCAACAGCGTCGAGATGCTCAAGGCCAAGGGGGTCAATGCGATCCTGCTGGACTTGGCGGGCTTCCACGACGATGAGGCCTGGACCATCGACGAGCGTATCCAGAACAGCTTCAAGGGGCTGGACATCGCGAACAACGTGATCGTCGCCACCGGCTACACCAAGGGCACCGAAGGCATCATGCGCGAGTTCGACCGCGGCTATTCGGAGGTCACCTTCAGCAAGATCGCGGTTGAGGTGCGTCCGGCCGAGGCGGTCATCCACAAGGAATTCCACCTCTCCTCGGCCGACCCCAACATCGTCGGGCTGGAGAATGCGGTGGTTGTGGGGGCGACCAACTACGACGTGGCCGATCAACTCGCCGACGTCGGGATGGAGGCGATCCACCCCAAGGCGGCCAAACCGATGGAACTGGCCGGCATCCCGATCCGCCTCAAGAACACCTTCGAGCCCGAGCATCCGGGCACGCTGATCACCAAGGACTACGTGGGCGAGCGTGCGCGCGTGGAGATGGTGACCGGCAGCGACAAGGTCACGCTGGTCGAGATCCACGACCCCAGCATGGTCGGCACCGTCGGCTTCGACCTCGGCATCATGGAGATCTTCTGCAAGCACGGGATTTCCTACATCCTCAAGGCCACCAACGCCAACTCCATCGCCCATCTGCTGTGGGAGAACACGGTCACGCCTGCGCTGGTGGCCGAACTCGAGGCGCGCTATCAGGTGGTGACGGTTAAGAACAGCGCGATCGTGTGCGCGATCGGCTCCAACATCAGTATCCCCGGCGTACTCGCGCGCGCGGCGCAGGCGCTCGCCGACGCGCAGGTGAACGTAAACTGCGTCTCGCAGACTCTGCGTCAGGTGAACATGCAGTTCATCATCGAGCGTGGGGACTACAGGAAGGCGATCATCGCGCTCAACCACTCGCTTTGCGTCAGCCCCGGCGTGCCCGTGCCGCTGGCCTGAGTATCGCCCGGCGCCGCATTCGTGGCGCGAACGCAGAAGGCGGCCCCGAGGGGTCGCCTTCTGCGTTTACGTCTGCGCCACCTGGACGGCGCGGATCGTTCGTTCTCCCGCCGTCGCGACGATGATTCAAACGAGCGTTTGACATTGGCTTATGTCTGGATAAAATAAAACGAACGTTTGATTTACTTCTGCGGCCGCCGTCTGGCGGCCGCCGTCGATTCCACCCGAAGGAGACCTCCGCGATGCCCCAGTACACGCCGCCCCTGCGCGACATGCAGTTCGTCCTCCACGAAGTACTCGAAACCGTTGGCCAGCTTCAGGCCTGCCCGCCGCATGCCGAGCTCGACGTCGAAACCTTCAACGCGGTCCTCGAAGAGGCGGGCAAGTTCGCGGCCGAAGTGACTTTCCCGTTGAACGTCAGCGGTGACGCCGAGGGCTGCACCCTCGATCGCGGCACCCACGAGGTCAGCGCACCCAAGGGTTTCAAGGAGGCCTATGCGCAGTACGTCGAGGGCGGCTGGCCTTCCCTCGCCTGCGATCCCGAACATGGCGGCCAGGGTCTGCCCATTGTGCTCAACCAGTGCCTGTACGAGATGCTCAACAGCGCCAACCAGTCCTGGACCATGTATCCCGGCCTGTCGCACGGTGCCTACGAGGCCCTGCATGCGCACGGCTCGCCGGAGCAGAAGGCGACCTACCTGCCCAGGCTGACCAGCGGCGAGTGGACCGGCACCATGTGTCTCACCGAGCCGCACTGCGGCACCGACCTCGGTCTGTTGCGCACCAAGGCCGAACCGCAGGGCGACGGCACCTACCGCATCACCGGTGAGAAGATCTTCATCAGCGCCGGCGAGCACGACCTCGCCGCCAATATCGTGCATCTGGTGCTGGCCCGCCTGCCTGACGCGCCGGGCGGCAGCAAGGGCATCTCGCTGTTCGTGGTGCCCAAGTACCTGATCAATGCCGACGGCTCGCTCGGCGCGCGCAATGGCATCCACTGCGGCGGCCTGGAGCACAAGATGGGCATTCATGGCAACGCCACCTGCCAGATGGTGCTCGAGGGCGCGATCGGTACCCTGGTCGGCGCGCCCAACAAGGGCCTGCAGGCCATGTTCGTGATGATGAACGCTGCCCGCCTGGGGGTCGGCAACCAGAGTCTGGGGCTGACCGAGGTCGCGTTCCAGAATGCGCTCGCCTATGCCAAGGAGCGCATCCAGATGCGTAGCCTCACCGGCCCGAAGGCGGCGGACAAGCCGGCCGACCCGATCATTGTGCACCCCGACGTCCGCCGCATGCTGCTCACCGCCAAGGCCTATGCGGAAGGCGCGCGCGCGTTGCTGTGCTTCTGCGCGGTGCTCTCGGACAAGGAGCTGCACCACCCGGACGAGAAGGTGCGCCACGACAGCGCCGAGCTGCTCGCGCTGCTGACCCCGATCGCCAAGGCCTTCGTCACCGACAACGGCTTTGTCGCCACCAACGAGTGCATGCAGGTGTTCGGCGGTCACGGCTACATCAAGGAGTGGGGCATGGAGCAGTTCGTGCGCGATGCCCGCATCAACATGATCTACGAGGGCACGAACACCGTGCAGAGCCTGGACCTGCTCGGCCGCAAGGTGCTCGGCAACAACGGCGCCACGCTGAAGAAATTCGCTCGCCTGGTGGGGGTGCTGGTCGAAGCGGAGGGCGTCAACGAGAAGATGGCCGAGTTCATCAACCCGCTCGCCCAACTCGGTGAGCAGATGAGCAAGTTCACCACCGAGATCGGCTTCAAGGCCCTGCAGAACCCGGACGAGGCGGGCGCTGCCGCGGTGCCCTACCTGCGCGTGGCGGGTCATCTGGTGTATGGCTACTTCTTCGCCCTGATGGCTTCGGTGGCGCTGAAGAAGATCGCAGCCGGCAGCTCCGACCCCTTCTATACCGCCAAGCTGCAGACCGCGCGCTTCTACTTCGCCCGCCTGTTCCCCGAGACCGCGATGCTGATGCGCACCGCGCGCACAGGCAGTGCGGCACTGATGGACACCGACGCGGCGCTGGCCTGACAACCGAGCCCGGGGTGCGCACACCGGGGCTTCGCTCGCACGGCCCACCTTCCGGCCGGCGAACGTCGTCCCGGGCGCGCCCCGCTCCCATCGCAAGGATTCACCTATGTCCCGATTCATCATCAAGCGCGTGGCCGTGCTCGGCGCCGGCGTCATGGGGGCGCAGATCGCCGCCCACCTGGTCAACGTCAAGGTGCCGGTCATCCTGTTCGACCTCGCCAAGGACGGCGCGGACAAGAGCGCCATCGCGCGCCAGGCCATCGCCGGCCTCAAGAAGCTCAAACCCAGCCCGCTCGGCGTAGCCGAGGATGCCGAACTGATCCGCCCGGCCAACTACGACGAGCACCTCGAGCTGCTGCAGGGCTGCGACCTCGTCATCGAGGCGATCGCCGAGCGCATGGACTGGAAGCATGCGCTCTACGCCCGCATCGCACCGCACCTCGCCGAAGGCGCGATCCTCGCCAGCAATACCTCGGGTCTGGCCATCGGCCAGCTCGCCGAGCCGCTGCCGGTGGAACTGCGCCCCCGTTTCTGCGGCATCCACTTCTTCAACCCGCCGCGCTACATGCCGCTGGTGGAACTCATCGCCACTGCCGGCACCGCGGCGCAGGTGCTCGACAGCCTGGAAGCTTTCGTTACCTCCACGCTCGGCAAGAACGTGGTGCGCGCCAAGGACACACCCAACTTCGTCGCCAACCGCATCGGCGTCGCCGGCATGCTGTCCACCATGGCTGAGGCCGAGCGCTTCGGGCTCAGCGCCGATGTGGTCGATGACCTCACCGGCAAGCGCCTCGGTCGCGCAGCCAGCGGCACCTTCCGTACCGCCGACGTGGTCGGTCTGGATACGCTGGCGCATGTGATCCGCACCATGCAGACCCAGCTCCCGGCTGCAAGCGACCCCTTCCAGTCCAGCTTTGCCACCCCCGTGGTGCTGCAGGCCCTGCTCGAAAAAGGGCATCTGGGCCAGAAGACCCAGGCCGGCTTTTACCGCAAGCAGGGGCGCGAAGTGCTGCGCTTCGACCTGGCGCGCGACGACTACGTGCCCGCCGGGCAGAAGGCCGATGCGGTCTATGGCCGCATGCTCAAGCGTCCGGCCGGCGAGCGCCTGCGCCTGCTGCGCGAAGCCGAAGGGCCGCAGGGCCGCTTTCTGTGGGCGATCCTGCGCAACGGCTTCCACTACGCTGCGCTGCACCTGCAAACCATCGCCGACACCGCGCGCGACGTGGATCAGGCGATGCGCTGGGGTTTCGGCATGCAGCAGGGGCCCTTCGAGCTGTGGCAGGAAGCGGGCTGGCTGGAGGTCGCCCGCATGGTGCAGGCGGACATCGACGCCGGTGTCGCACTGTGCGCCGCGCCGCTGCCCGCCTGGGTGTTCGAGGGGCCGGTCGCCGAGCGCGGCGGTGTGCATCAGCCCGAAGGCTCGTGGAACCCGACCAGGGCGCGTTTCGAGCCGGCGCGTGCGCTACCTGTGCATGCGCGCCAGCTCTTCCGCGAGCGCGTGTTCGGAGAGGGGGGTGAAGACTGGCGCAATGCCGGTGCCACGGTATTCGAGGACGAGGCGATCCGGCTGTGGACGCTGGGTCGCAGCGGCCTCGATGATGTGCTGATCGCCAGCATCAAGACCAAGATGCACGCCATCAGCCCGGCGGTGATTGCGGGCCTGTCGCGTGCGGTGGACGAGGCCGAGGCGCGCTTCGCGGGCCTGGTGGTGTGGTCGGGCGACGAGCCCTTCTCGGTCGGTGCCGATCTGCAGGCGACGCTGCCCGCCTTCGCCACCGCGGGCGTACAAGCGATCGAAGCCGCTGAGGCCGAGATGCAGCGCGTCTTCCTCAAGCTGCGCTATGCCCAGGTGCCCACCATCGCCGCGGTGCGCGGCATGGCACTCGGCGGCGGCTGCGAGCTGCTGGTGCATTGCGCGCGCCGCGTCGCCCACATGGAGAGCTACATCGGCCTGGTCGAGGTCGGCGTCGGCCTCGTCCCGGGCGCGGGTGGCCTCACCTACATCGCGCGCCGCGCCGCCGAGAACGCACGTACCAGCACCGGGACGGACCTGCTGCCCTTCCTGTCCGAAGGCTTCAAGGCCGCGGCCATGGCCACGGTCGGCACCAGTGCCCTGGAGAGCCGCAAGCTCGGCTATCTGCTCGACAGCGATCTCGTCGTCGCCCACCGCGACGAACTGCTCTTCGTCGCCATCGGCGAGGCGCAGGCGATGGCGCGCGCCGGTTACCGTCCGCCGCTCGCGCGCTTGTTCCCGGTCGCCGGGCGCTCGGCCAGGGCCACCATCCTCGGCCAGCTGGTCAACATGCGCGACGGCGGCTTCATCACCGCGCACGACTTCCACATCGCCAGCCGCATCGCGCATGTGCTTGCCGGCGGCGAGGTCGAGGCCGGCACCTTGGTCGACGAGGCCTATCTGATGAAGCTCGAGCGCGAGGCCTTCTGCGGCCTCATCGTCCATCCCAAGACGCAGGCCCGCATCCTGGCCCTGCTCGACAGCGGCAAGCCGCTGCGCAACTGATTCCGCGGAGATCCACGACATGAAACAGCTTCAGGACGCCTACGTCGTCGCGGCCACGCGCAGCCCGATCGGCAAGTCGCACAAGGGCTTCTTCCGCAACACTCGCCCGGACGACCTGCTCGCGCAGGTGCTGCGCGCGGCGCTGGCGCAGGTGCCGGGCCTGGACCCGGCTGCTATCGAGGACGTGATCTGCGGCTGCGCCATCCCCGAGGCGCAGCAGGGTCTCAACGTGGCGCGCGTCGGCGCGGTGCTTGCCGGCCTGCCCAAGAGCGTGGGCGGCATCACGGTCAACCGCTTTTGCGCCTCGGGGTTGTCCGCCGTGCAGATGGCAGCCGACCGCATCCGCGTCGGTGAATCGGAGGTGATGATCGCCGCCGGCGTGGAGAGCATGAGTATGGTGCCGATGATGGGCAACACGCCCAGCCTGTCGCCGAGCATCTTCGCCAACACCGAGGACATCGACGACTACGGTATCGCCTACGGCATGGGCCTCACCGCCGAGAAGGTGGCGCAACAGTGGAAGGTGTCGCGTGCGGCGCAGGACGCGTTTGCGGTGGAGTCCCACCGCCGTGCGCTCGCTGCCCAGGCTGCGGGCCTGTTCGCGGACGAGATCACCCCGATCGGGGTGACGGAGCACCGGCTGGATCTGGCCAGCGGCCAGGTGAACACAGCCACCCGCACCGTGAATCTGGACGAAGGCCCGCGCACCGACACCTCGCTGGAAGGCCTCGCGAAGCTGCGTCCGGTGTTCGCCACCCCGCGCCGCGCCGACCTCAGCCCCACCGGGCTGGGCACGGTCACCGCCGGCAACAGTTCGCAGACCTCGGACGGCGCCGGCGCGCTGATCCTGGCGAGCGAGGCGGCGGTCAGGCGCTTCGGGCTCACGCCGCTGGCGCGCTTCGCCGGCCATGCCGCGCGCGGTGTGCCGCCGCAGATCATGGGCATCGGCCCGATCGAGGCGATTCCTGCGGCGCTGCGGGCCGCGGGGCTGAAGCAGGACGATCTCGACTGGATCGAGCTCAACGAGGCCTTCGCCGCGCAGTCCCTGGCGGTGATCAACAGCCTGGGGCTGGATCCGGCGAAGGTGAACCCGATGGGCGGCGCGATCGCGCTCGGCCACCCGCTCGGCGCCACGGGCGCCATCCGTGCAGCCACCGTCGTTCATGCACTGCGCCGCAACAGCCTGCGCTACGGCATGGTGACCATGTGTGTCGGCATGGGTCAGGGGGCGGCGGGCATCTTCGAGCGCGTCTGAGCCTGTAAGATTGCGCACTGAGCCCCGGGGCGTGCCCGCCGCGTCCCGGGGCTCGATTTTTTTGCAAAGGAGAGGACAAGCATGCCGAAACACGCCATGGCGCCAGAGGGGCCGGTGCAGTTCGAACCGGAGTTCATCGCCGGAGTACGCGAGATCTTCGAGCACAAGATCGCCTTCAATGCGCTGATGGGGTTGCAGATCGAGGAGGTCGACGGTGTGCGCGCCACCGGGCGGATCGAAATGCGCCCCGAACTGGTAGGTCATTATCTGCACAACCGTATTCACGGCGGCGTGATCTCCGCGTGCCTGGATGCCATGGGCGGGTTGGCGGTGATGACGGCGATCGGCGCGCGCCACCTCGATGAGCCGCCCCTCCAGCGTCTGCATCGCTTCTCCAAGCTCGGTACCATCGACCTGCGCATCGACTATCTGCGTCCCGGGATCGGTGACGCGTTCCGCATGGAGGCTGAGGTGCTGCGCCTGGGCTCGCGCGTCGCCTCGACGCGGATGAGCTTCCTCGGCGCGGACGGGAAGCTGCTGGCCACCGGCTCGGCGGCGTACATCGTTTCGTGAGCTGGGGATGAACGACGCAGCGTCCACCGCCGGGCGTGGCAATCTCTTCTCCGGGCTGCCGTCGCCGACCGGCAGCGAGATCTTCCAGACCCTGTTCGCATCCGCCGCCTGCCGCATTGAGCGTATCGTCTCGCAGGGCCATGCGAGTGCGCCGGGAGACTGGTACGACCAGGACGAGGAGGAGTGGGTGGCGTTGCTCAGTGGCACAGCCGTACTGATGTTTGAAGGGGGGGAGCCCGTGACGCTGAAGGCGGGCGACTGGCTCGTTATCTCCGCACATCGCCGGCACCGGGTCGCATCCACATCCGCGGATGCGGTATGGCTTGCAGTGCATGCCGCCGCGCAGGCCGATTCATGAGGCACTGAATTCATCTCCTGCGGGGTGGCCCCGCATGGAGGTGCTTCCGTGTGCGCTGTCCCGTGCGGCAGGTAGACGAAAAAACGGCGCCCCGAAGGGCGCCGCGCGAACCGGAACCAGAGGAGTATGGCTCCGGGCGGATGCTCAGTAGCGGTAGGCAGTTTCGCCGTGCGCCGTGATGTCGAGACCCTGGCGTTCCTCTTCTTCCGGCACGCGCAGGCCGACGAGCAGATCTGCGACCTTGTAGGCGACGAAGGCGACCACTGCCGACCACACGATGGTCACGATCACGCTCCAGGTCTGGATCCACACCTGCGAGGCGATGGAGAAGTCCTCGCCGCCGGTGCCGCCCAGGCCGGGTGCTGCGAACACGCCGGTCAGAATCGCGCCGACGATGCCGCCCACGCCATGTACGCCGAACACATCGAGCGCGTCGTCCGCACCCAGCATGTGCTTGAGGCCGTTTACCCCCCAGATGCAGATGAAGCCTGAGAGCGTGCCGATCACGATCGCGCCCATCGGGCCCACCGAGCCGCAGGCCGGGGTGATCGCCACCAGGCCGGCGACCGCGCCCGAGGCCGCACCGAGCATCGAGGGCTTGCCCTTGAGCAGCGCCTCACCCAGCGACCAGGCCAGCACTGCAGCAGCCGTCGCGAGCAGGGTGTTGATGAAGGCGAGTGCGGCGCCCGCGGTGGCCTCGAGGTTGGAGCCGGCGTTGAAGCCGAACCAGCCCACCCACAGCAGCGAGGCACCGACCATGGTCAGGGTCAGGCTGTGCGGCGCGAGTGCCTCACGACCGTAGCCGATGCGCTTGCCCACCATGTAGGCACCCACCAGGCCGGCGATACCCGCGTTGATGTGCACCACCGTGCCGCCGGCGAAGTCGAGCGCGCCATCCTCCAGCAGGTAGCCGCCCGGGCCCCACACCATATGGCAGATCGGCAGGTAGCACAGCGTGAACCAGATCACCGAGAAGATCAGCACCGCGGAAAACTTCATGCGTTCAGCGAAGGCACCCACGATCAGCGCACCGGTGATGCCGGCGAAGGTGGCCTGGAAGGCGATGAAGGCGAACTCCGGCAGCTTCGCGGTCTCGGTGAAGGTATCCGCCAGTGAGTCGATCGTCACCCCGGACAGGAAGACCTTGTCGAGCGAGCCGATGAAGGGGCTCGCCTCGGTAAAGGCCAGGCTGTAGCCGTAGATCGCGAACAGCAGCGCATTGAGCGAGAACACGGTCATCACCTGCATCAGCACCGAGAGCATGTTCTTGGCGCGCACCAGGCCGCCGTAGAACAGCGCCAGGCCGGGCAGTGCCATCATCAGCACCAGCAGGGTGGCGGTCATGATCCACGCCACGTCGCCCTTGTTGACCTCGACCGCGGCGGCAGCGGCCTCCTGGGCGAACGCGCCGCCGGATAGGCCGGCGAGCAGGGTCGCGGCCGGTAGGTAGGTGAGGAGCTTGGTCATTTTGCGGGTCTCCCTTACAGCGCGTCCGTGCCGGTCTCGCCGGTGCGGATGCGGATGGCCTGTTCGAGTTCGAACACGAAGATCTTCCCGTCACCGATCTTGCCGGTGGCGGCGGATTTCTCGATGGCTTCGATCGCCTGGTCGAGGATGTCGTCGGGGATGGCGGCTTCGACCTTCACCTTGGGCAGGAAATCGACGACGTATTCGGCGCCCCGGTAGAGCTCGGTGTGCCCCTTCTGGCGGCCAAAGCCCTTGACCTCGGTGACGGTGATGCCCTGCACGCCGATCGCGGAAAGCGCCTCGCGCACTTCGTCGAGCTTGAAGGGCTTGATGATGGCTGCGATGAATTTCATGGATGTCTCCGGTTCCGGATGGAAGGGCTCAGAAGCTCTTGCTGATCGACAGGATCACGCGCTCGTCGGCGAGATCCGTGTTCTTCACGTCGGTATCCACGTAATGCAGGCCGAACTCGAAGCCACCGTATTCCTTGCTGAGGCCGAGCTTCCAGTCGGTGTAGTTGTCCTGGCCGCGAATGTCGCTGTAGCCGACATGTGCGCCGAGGGTGACGCCATAGCCGATGTCGAACGACGCGCCGAGATCGAAGTACTGGCTGCCGTCGGAATCGGAATAGCCGAACAGGTCGCTGAACGCATACGAGTACTTGAAGGAGAGGGACTCCCACGACAGTCCGACGTAGCCTTCGAGCGTATGCGGCTTCTCGCTGCTGGCGCGATAGGCTGCGCCGTAGCTGCCCGGGTAGTAGTACTGCAGCAGGCCCACGTCGTAGCCGATCGGGCCGGCTTCGCCCGCGTACCCGGCGTACAGGTTGGTCTCGAGGCTGTTGCTGACATCGGTGGACGCATCGGACAGCCAGGAGACATTCGACGCCCAGAACCCGGCATAGAAGCCGCTCGCGTGTGCATAGTCGAACCCTCCCTGCAGTGCCGGGCGCTCGTCGGTCTGGCTGAAACCGCGAAAGGCGTAATCGGACACCAGGCTGAGGTTGGCGCTGAACGGGCTCTCCTCGGCCTGGGCGCTACCCGCGAACGGGAGGGCAGCGAGGAGGGTGGCAAGCGTTGCAACGGCACGGGTCTTTTTCATGATCTGCTCCTTGGGAGAGGTGTCGGAAGGTCTGACGAGCCATCCTAAGCAGACAGCGTGCCAGGTCTCTCAAAGCCCTATAGATAAAGGGGTTCAGAGATCCTGCAGGGGTGTGATGCTGCGGTGCGCCATGAATTCGGGCACAGAATCGGCGCGTGATGCACCGTTGCGGTGCATCACGCGCTCGCCTGGGGCGATTCCGGTGCGAGCGCGTGCGCATGCTAGACTTCCGGCCGTTTTCCAACCTCTCTGCAGGCGATCATGAGCACTCCCCGCTTCCTCGACGAAATCGGCGCAAAGCTTTCGGAAATCGCGGCGAACAGCCCGGTGCGCGACATCGAAAAAAATGCCAAGGCCATGCTCGGAAGCGCCTTCGGCAAGCTCGACCTCGTCACCCGCGAGGAATTCGAGGTGCAGCGCGAAGTGCTCGCGCATGCACGGCAGAAGCTTGCCGAGCTCGAGGCGCGTGTCGTGGAACTCGAGGCCCGGCTTGGCCAAGGTGGCAAGTCCTGAAGCCTGCGCAGCCCTGGCGCGGGTGGCGCGCCGCGAAGAGCCGCTCAACCCCGTGGCCCTGAATGCCCCGGTCGCAGTGCATTCAGGCAGCAGCATTCATTTGTCCTGAATATTCTCTTTTGTCATGCGTGGTATCTCCGCTAGACTGGCGCCCCACCCGGTCTGGAGATATCCATGTCGCTCGCGCTCGTGCGCACCCGCGCGCTGGAAGGGCTTGCCGCGCCCGAGGTCACGGTCGAGGTCCACCTCGCCAACGGCCTGCCGGCATTCAGTCTCGTGGGCTTGCCGGACACCGAGGTCCGTGAGGCTCGCGATCGCGTTCGGGCGGCGATCCAGTCCTCCCACTTCGAGTTTCCCCAGCGAAGGATCACGGTCAACCTCGCGCCTGCAGACCTGCCCAAGGAAGGGGGGCGCTTCGACCTCGCGATCGCGGTCGGCATCCTTGTGGCCTCGGGCCAGGTTGCCGCGGGCCGGATCGAAGCATTCGAGTTCTGCGGCGAGTTGTCCCTGACCGGCGAGCTGCGGCCGGTGCGTGGCGTGTTGGCCGCGGCACTGGCTGCGGCCCGCGCCGGGCGCGGTCTGCTGCTGCACGCGGCCAATGCGCCCGAGGCCGTGCTGGCACGGGGGCTGGAGGTGCTGCCCGCAGCGGACCTGCTTGCGGTGTGTGCGCACCTGAACGGACACGCTGCGCTGCAGCCTTGGCAGGCGGACGTTCTGCCCGAACGCGTGGACGACGGCGCCCCGGATCTGGCCGAGGTCCGCGGCCAGTTGCAGGCTCGCCGCGCGCTCGAGGTGGCGGCGGCGGGCGGGCATTCGCTGCTGTTGTTCGGGCCACCGGGCACCGGGAAGTCCATGCTCGCGCAACGCCTTCCCGGCGTCCTTCCCCCCATGAGCGAGGAGGAGGCGATGGAGGCGGCGGCAGTCGCCTCGATCGAGGGTGAGTTCGATGTCCGTCGTTGGGGGCAGCGCCCCTTCCGTGCGCCGCATCACTCGAGCTCGGCGGCGGCCCTGGTCGGTGGCGGTGCGGTGCCACGACCGGGCGAGATCTCGCTGGCGCACAGGGGCGTGTTGTTCCTCGACGAACTCCCGGAGTTCGACCGGCGCGTACTCGAATCCTTGCGTGAGCCGCTGGAGACGGGCTCGATCACGGTGTCCCGGGCGCGCAGGCGGGCTGAATTTCCGGCGCGCTTCCAGCTCGTCGCGGCGATGAACCCGTGCCCCTGCGGTCACCATGGCGACCCGCTGCACGCCTGCCGATGCTCGCCCGAGCAGATCGCCCGCTATCGCGCGCGGCTCTCCGGCCCGCTGCTCGACCGCATCGATCTGATCGTCGAGGTGCCGGCGGTCGAGCCCGAGGTGCTCGTGCGCAGCCCGCAGGGCGAGCGCTCCAGCGTGGTTCGCGAACGGGTACACGCGGCGCGCGCAGCGCAACTCGCACGCCAGGGGAGCGCGAACGCCCTGCTCCGTGCGGGCGAGGTGGTGGAGCACTGCCAGCCCGATGCAGACGGCGAGCGCCTGCTCTGCCAGGCCATGCAGCGCCTGAAACTGTCGGCGAGAGCGTATCATCGCGTGCTTCGCGTGGCGCGCACGCTGGCCGACCTGGCCGGCGCCGAGCGTCCAGGCACCACGCAGATCGCCGAGGCGATCCAGTATCGGCGCAGCCTAGAGAGTCGTTGAGGCGCGTGCTGAACCGGCTGCCGGGCCGGAACACCGCGCTTTGCAACGGTGTCCGGTCATGCGCCGGTGCGCTTGCCCTTCCTGGGCGCGTGGCGACCGCCCACAAGGCAGAGATGAAACAGAATCCGTCCCTCGATCGCCTCGCGTTCATGCTGGCGATGCTATCCGCCATCGGTCCGTTTGCGATCGACGCCTACCTGCCCGCATTCCCGCAGATTGCTGCAGGGTTGGGGGCGACCCAGCTCGAGGTGCAGCAGACGCTCACCGTGTATATGGCTGCGCTGGCCCTGATGGTGCTCTGGCACGGTGCGCTTGCGGACCGCTTCGGCCGGCGCACCGTGCTGCTGGTCCTGACCCTGGTGTTCTCCGCGGCTTCACTGATCTGTGCGCTGGCGCCGAGCATCGAATGGCTGTGGCTGGGCCGGGCGCTGCAGGGCGTCAGCGGTGGCGCAGGCGTGGTCGTGGGCCGGGCCGTGGTGCGCGACCTGCACGAGGGGCCGCAGGCGCAGCGCCTGATGTCGCGGGTGATGCTCATCTTTGCGCTGGCGCCTGCGCTGGCGCCGATGGTGGGTGCCGGTCTGCTCGCGCTCGCGGGGTGGCGCTCGATCTTCGTGTTCCTGGCGGTCCTGGGTGCCCTGCTGAGCTGGATGGTGTGGCGCTTCCTGCCTGAGACACTGGATGCCGGGGCGCGTCAGCCCCTGCATCCCATGCACCTGCTGCGAGGTTATGCCGCGATCTTCGCGCATCCTGCCTTCATGTTGCTGGCGGCGGGGATTGCGCTGAACTTCAACGGTTTCTTCGTGTATGTGCTGTCCGCGCCGGTGTTCATCATCGAGCATCTCGGGCTCGGTAGCGGCGGCTTCATCTGGCTGTTCGGCCCTGCGGTGGCCGGGATGATGATCGGCTCGCTGCTCTCCGAGCGTGTCGCAGGCCGGTGGTCACAGGTCCGGACCGTGGCGACCGGCTTCGGGCTGATGTTCGTCGCGGTTGCGCTCAACCTGGCAGTTTCCGCGATGCTGCCCGCGGGCGTGCCGCAATCGGTGCTGCCGATCGGCCTGTTCGCTTGCGGCATGTCGATCGCCATGCCGGCGATGAGTCTCCTGGCCCTGGAACTGTTCCCGGCGCGCCGTGGCATGGCTTCGAGTTGCCAGAGTTTCATGCAGATCGGCCTGAACGCAGTGACGGCGGGGATGACCGCGCCCTTGCTATGGTCGAGCACGCTGAGTCTTGCCGGCGGCATGGCCGTGTTCGCCGCCTGCGGAATGCTCACCTGGGTCGCCTGGAAGCGCCTGCCGGCGGCCCTGCGCTGATCGTGGCGGGCCTGCTCAGCACTGCTCCCAGGGCAGGCCGTCGTGGCGCCAGCCATTGACCGAGTTGCGATGGTGCTGGGTGTCGAGCTCGCCCTCGAAGCCATACAGGACGTTGTAAACGGTGGAGAAGCCGGACTCGAGCAGCGCCTTGCCAGCGACCTCCGAGCGGTTTCCGGAACGGCAGATCAGCACCAGCGGCCGGTGTCCGCCGTTGCCCGCGAGCTTCTTCACTTCGCCGATGAAGTTCGGGTTCACCTCCCAGTCCGGGCCATCGTTCCACGATACGTGGATGGCACCGACCGGATGGCCCACGAACAGGTATTCGATCTCGCTACGGACATCGATCAGCAGGGCGTCGGGATTCGACTGGAGCAGTTCGAACGCCTCGGTCGGGGTGATGTGCTTCATGCGCGGTCTCCTTCTTGTTTGGCGCGGAATTATATTCGGATTAGCCGATGCCTTCCGCTCCCTGTCCTTGCCGCCGTGTAGTGGTTGGCCCTGATGTCTGTGCGCCAGCGATTCGACTAACCTTGCGCGACATTTTCCAATCAACATCCCGCTGTCCAGTTCGCCGCCGGGGCCGGACGGTGCGATGCGGCGCCGGCGCATGCCGGCCATGTCCGGTGCAAGGAAACCCGACGCTATGCTTGAAGTGGATGGGCTGGTCAAAGCCTTCGGCGGCTTTCGTGCGGTCGACGGCTGTTCCCTGAGGGTCAGGAAAGGCGAGATTCTCGGCCTGATCGGCCCGAATGGTGCTGGCAAGACGACGCTGTTCAACCTGGTCGCCGGCGCCTTGCAGCCGAGCGGCGGCGCGATCCGCTTCCTCGGTGAGGACATCACCGCCTTGTCGACCGATGCGCGCTTTCACAAGGGGCTGGTGCGCACCTTTCAGATCCCGCACGAATTTCACAACCTCACCGCGCGGGAGAACCTCATGATGGTGCCGCCGCAGCAGCCAGGCGAGAACCTGTTCGCGAACTGGTTTGCGGCCGGCAAGGTGCGTGCGGCGGAAGAGGCGGTGCGCAAAAAGGCTGACGAGACCCTCGCCTTTCTGGAACTGGAGCACGTCGCCGACGAGCGTGCCGGCAATCTTTCGGGGGGGCAGAAGAAGCTGCTCGAGCTTGGTCGAACCATGATGACCGATGCGAAGCTGGTGTTGCTCGACGAGCCCGCAGCCGGCGTCAACCGTACGCTGCTGCGCAAGCTCGAGGAAAAGATCCTCATCCTCAACCGCGAGCGCGGCTATACCTTCATCCTGATCGAGCACGACATGGAGATGATCGAGAAGCTGTGCCATCCGGTGGTGTGCATGGCCGAGGGCAAGGTGCTGATCGAGGGCGACTTCCTGCGTGTGCGCTCGGACGCCCGGGTGCTCGAGGCCTACCTTGGCGAAACGCCGACCGCGATCGAGCGCGAGGCCGCCGAGCACGATCCCCAGGTCGAGGCGCTGCGTGAGCAGGAACTGCACCGGGAGGATCTGTGATGGCGCTGCTCGACATGAAGGAAGTGCGTGGCGGCTACGGCGACGCCGACATCCTGCACGGGGTGTCGATGACAGTGGGCGCGCGTGAGATCGTGGTGATCGTCGGCCCCAACGGCGCGGGAAAATCCACTGCGATGAAGTCCGTGTTCGGCCTGCTCGCCATCCGTGGCGGCAGCATCGTGTTCGACGGCGAGGACATCACCGGCTGGGCGCCCGACCGCATCGTGCAGCGCGGCATCTGCTACGTGCCGCAGGTGGACAACGTGTTCCGCGAGATGACGGTGCACGAGAACTTCGAGATGGGCGCCTTCCTGCGCCGTGGCGATCTCTCCGCGGCCTACGACCGCGTGTATGGGCTTTTCCCCGACCTGAAGGCCAAGCGACGCAATCTCGCCGGCGATCTCTCCGGAGGCCAGCGCCAGATGGTGGCGATGGGCCGCGCGCTGATGCTCGATCCCAAACTCCTCCTCCTCGACGAGCCGACCGCAGGCCTGTCGCCCAAATACATGGAACAGATCTTCCAGATCACCCGCGACGTGCGCGACGCCGGTGTCTCCATCCTGCTCGTCGAGCAGCACGCCAAGCAGGCGCTCGCCTTCTGCGACCGCGGCTATGTGCTCGCCACTGGCGCCAATCGCCACGAGGGCACGGGCCAGGCCCTGCTCGCCGATCGCGAGGTAGCCGAAATGTTCCTCGGCGGCTAAGGGAGCCCGGCACACATGAGTTTCATGGATTTCCTCAACTTCCATCTCGTGCCCGGTGTCGTGCTCGGCTCGATCTACGCGGTGGGTGCGATCGGCATAACGCTGGTGTTCGGCATCCTGCGCTTCGCCCACTTCGCCCATGGCGACATGGCCACGCTCGGTGCCTTCGTTGCGCTTGCGCTCGTCACCGCCGGGATGACGCCGTGGTCCGCGCTGCCGATCGCGATGGCGGTCGTCGCGGTGGTCGCGATCGTGATCGACAAGCTGTTCTACGACTACCTCAAGGCGCGGCCCAAGATCATGACCGTGATGGCCTCGCTCGGTGTCGCGCTGATGCTGCGCGCGGTGGTACAGGTCGTCTTCGGCGTCGATCCGCGCACCTACGCCAGCGGCATCGTTCGTCCGGATGACTACTTCGGCATCCTGTTGCGCGACCGCGAGCTGTACACGCTCGCCGCGGTGGTGCTGATCGTCGTGGGGCTCACGCTGTTCCTGCGTCATTCGCGCTGGGGCAAGGCGATGCGCGCGATGTCGGACAACCCCGATCTGGCAAGGCTTTCGGGCGTCGATAACCGCAAGGTCACGATGCTGACCTGGGCGATCGTCGGCGCCTTGTGTGCGGCCTCGGGCTTCATGCTGGGGATCAACAACGAACTGCAGTCGATGATGGGCTGGCAGGTGCTGCTGCCGATGTTTGCTGCCGCCATCCTCGGAGGGGTCGGACGGGTCGAGGGTGCGGTGCTCGGCGGCCTGATCGTGGGCGTCGCCGAGGAGATGTCGATCTTCATTCTGCCGGCGCAGTACAAGGCGGCCACCGCCTTTGCCCTGCTGCTGCTGATCCTGCTCGTCCGCCCGCGTGGCCTGCTCAACGGGAAGGTGCTCTGATGGATCTGCTCGGACTCGCCAACTACGCGGTCTTCATGGCCATCCTGATCGGCATCTATGCGCTGCTCGCGCTCGGGCTGAACATCCAGTGGGGCTTCACCGGCCTTTTCAACGCCGGCATCGCAGGCTTCTTCGCGATCGGTGCCTACACCTCGGCCATCCTCACCAGCTTGCCTGCGAGCGGACGACTGGGCGGCTACGAGCTGCCGCTGCTGGTCGGCTGGGCGGCGTCCATGGCGGCCGCGGCAGCGATCGCGTGGCCGATCGGCAAGATCTGCCTGCGCTTCCGCTCCGACTACCTCGCCATCGCCACCATCGGCATCGCGGAGATCATCCGCCTGGTGATCCGCACCGAAGGCTGGCTCACCGGCGGCGTGCGGGGCGTGACCGGCATCCCGCGCCCCTTCGGCGACCTCGACTACATGCCGTCGCAGATCGCCTACCTCGCGATCGTGGCCACCCTGGTGCTGATCGCCTACCTGCTCGTGGAGCGTCAGGTGAAGGCGCCGTGGGGGCGCATGATGCGTGCGATCCGCGACAACGAGCTCGCCGCCGCGGCGATGGGCAAGCAGGTCGAGGCGCGCCGGCTGCAGGCCTTCGTATTCGGCTCCGCGCTGATGGGGTTGGCGGGTGCGTTGTTCGTGCACTTCAACCGCTCGGTCACGCCCGAGGCGATCGATCCGATGATTGCGACCTTCCTGATCTGGATCATGCTGATCCTCGGTGGCTCGGGCAACAACCGCGGCGCGATTCTCGGCGCAGCGGTGATCTGGATCATCTGGTCGGTGTCCGAGCTGCTCACCGATCGTCTGCCCACCGAGATCGCGGTGCAGGCCAAGTACGCGCGCGTGTTCATCATCGGCCTTACGCTGCAGCTGGTGCTGCGCTTCCGCCCGGAGGGCATCCTGCCCGAGCGCCGGGTGGGTTCGCCGCCGTATCGCTGAGGGCTCGGAGCGCGGACACGGGAGAATCCGGCAAGGGCCCGCAGGGCCCGACTCAACCATCAGGTGCTTCGGCACATTCAGGAGGTGACAAGGTGAAGAAGAAGACAATCGCAGGTGTGGTGGGTGCGGTGCTGGGCGCCGCGGTCGTTGCGGCTCCGGCCCATGCGCAGGACGTCAAGATCGGCCTGATGGCGGCGATCTCCGGCCCGATCGCGGCGCTTGCGCCGCCGATGGCGGCCGCTTCGAAGCTGGCGGTGGCGCATGTCAACGAACAGGGCGGCATCCTCAAGGGCGGCAAGCTCGAAGCCGTGCTCGGCGACAGTGCCTGCAACCCGCAGAACGCGACCGATGCAGCCACCAAGGCGGTCAACATCGACCGTGTGGTCGCCATCGTCGGCCCGGCCTGCTCCGGCGCGGTGCTCGCTACGGCCAACTCGGTCGCCATCCCGGCCGGCGTGCTGATGATCACGCCCTCGGGGACCTCTCCCGAGATCACCAAGCTCAATGACAAGGACCTCGTGTTCCGAACCCTGCCGTCCGACGACTACCAGGGCCGGGCGCTGGCGCGTACGCTCAAGGCGCGCGGCATCGACAAGGTCGCGGTGGCCTATCTGAACAACGACTACGGCAAGGGCCTGGCCGAGTCCTTCAAGGCGGAGTACGAAGCCAATGGCGGCACCATCGCCGGCTACTCGGGGCATGAGGAGGGTAAGGCCTCGTACCGTTCCGAGCTGGCCGCGCTCTCCCGCGGCGGCGCCGATACGCTGATCATCTTCGACTACGGTGACGGCACCGGCCTGACGATCCTGCGCCAGGCGCTGGAGAACAACTTCTTCAAGACCTTCGTCGGCGCCGACGGCATGAAGTCCGAAGGCCTGGTGAAGGCGATCGGTGCGCAGAACCTCGAGGGTTACTTCGTCTCCGCCCCGGTGGGTGAGGCCTCGGCATCGCTGGACAATTTCAATGCCGCGTTCAAGGCGGCTGGCGAGAACACCGATGCGGTGTTCGCCACCACCTCATACGACGCAGCCTTCCTTGTCGCACTGGCGATCGAGAAGGCGGGCGGGGACAAGGCGAAGCTGTCGGAGTCGCTGCGCGCAGTGGCGAGTGCGCCGGGTGAGCCGATCATGGCGGGGGAGTGGGCCAAGGCCAAGCAGTTGATCGCTGAAGGCAAGGACATCGACTACAAGGGTGCCGGGGGCGACCACGAGTTCGATGCAGCCGGTGACGTGCCGGGCAGCTATGCCTTCTTCAAGGTCAGCGGCAGCGGCTACGAGGCGATCGGCGACATGCAGTGATGGAGAGTGTGCGTGGCCGGCCGCGTGCCGGCCTGCCGCTGTAACTCGAAGGGCCGGACAGGACGCTTCCTGTCCGGCCCTTCTTGCTTTGATGATGCGCCGCCGCCGCGTGCCTCGGCGCATTGCAAACGCTCACGCTTCGGGCATTGCAAATCCGGCGGCCATGGCGGATCCTCGGGGCATGCCGCGCGCGCCGCGGATCGGCCCTGTCGCCGCAGTCCGGTGGTTGTATTGCGCGCTCATGGTGCGGTGCTCGGGAGGGACGGACATGAAACGCTTCATTGCCTGGCTTTGTGGCCTGCTGTCGGCGATCGGCATCACCGCCTGCGACTACATCAACATGCGCGAACTGCAGCCCGGGGTGTCGACCGCTGCCGAGGTGCGCGAACGCTTTGGTCCGCCGCACATGGAGTGGCGCAACGAGGATGGATCCCTGACCTGGGAGTTCAGCCGTCAGCCCGAGGGGATCGAATGCTTCATGATCACCATCGGCTCGGACCAGATCCTGCGCAGCATCGACCAGGTACTGAACGAGCAGACCTTTGCCAGGGTCGAAAAGGGCATGGATCCCGATCAGGTCCGGCGACTGCTCGGCAAACCTGCGTCCAGCCAGTTCTTCGCCGTCAAGCAGGAAACCGTTTGGGACTGGAAGTACTCGCACGGATTCGCCGGCACCAACGAGCCTGAATATTTCACCGTGTCGTTTAACGTCGATGGCCGCGTGACGGGGACCGGGCGATACACCCTTCACCGCGGCCGTTGATACGGAGGCGGTCATGACGTATCCGATTTCGCATCGCTGGCGGCTTATGGCGGCTGCGCTACTGGTGCTCGCAGCCTTGCAGCTTCAGGGTTGTGCCAGCTTCGAGCCGCCGCGGCCCTTCGCCACCGAAGCCGAGGCCCTGGCTGCGCGGGGGGAGCCGACCCGGCGCTGGAGCAACGATGACGGCACCACGACGCTGGAGTATTCCACCCAGCCGAATGGCCGCAGTTGCCTGATGGTACACGTCGATCAGGGCGGCATCGTATTGCGCCAGTGGGATGCGCTGGCGCCGGATAACCTGGCGCGTGTGGAGCGTGGAATGGACAAGGAGCAAGTCTCCCGCCTGCTCGGCGCCCACCGTTCGGAGCAGCGCTTCAGAAACTCGGGCGAAGAGGTCTGGGACTGGAATGTGCGCAATGACGGCCCGGGCATCGCAACCTTGTTCAACGTTCACTTCATCGATGACAAGGTGGTCCGTACCAGCCAGACCTACGTCTATCCGCGCGAGGGCCCGGGATGGGGCGCTTGGGGAGCCTATCCTCCCTACCCCTGGGGCTGGGGGCCGGGTTTCTGGGGCTATCCGCGCCCCTTCTATCCGCACCCCTTCGCGCACCCCTGGTTCTGGTAGGGCCACCCCGCTTTCCCCGTGTCCGGATTGCGTTCGGTGCGGAGGCGGCAGCGTGGGGACTGCGGCGCGTCAGCCCGGTGCGTCCAGCAGCCGTTGCTGGAAAGCCTCGGCAGGCTCCGGGCGGCCGAAGAAGTAGCCCTGGAATCGGTCGCACCCGGCGTCGGCAAGGAACGCGAACTGCGCGGGCTGCTCGACGCCTTCGGCGATCACGATCAGATCCAGGGTCCGGCCGAGCGCGATGACGGTACGTGCGATCGCCGCATCGTTGGGGTCCGTCATGACGTCGCGCACGAAGGACTGATCGATCTTCAGATTCGTCAGCGGCAGGCGTTTGAGGTAGGTCAGGGAAGAATAGCCCGTTCCAAAGTCGTCGAGCGCGAAGCCGACCCCGAGCGCCTTCAGCGCCTCCATGCGCGTGATCGCCGATTCCACGTCTTCGAGCAGCAGGCTCTCGGTCAGCTCGAGCTTGAGGCGTCCGCGCGGGATGTTCGCGTAGCGTACGACGCTGGACACCATGTCGGCGAAGCCCTCGTGGCGGAACTGGCGGGCGCTGACGTTGACCGCGATCTCGATCGGCGGCAGACGTGGATCGCTCGCCCATGCGGCCAGTTGCGCGCATGCGGTTTCCAGCACCCAGGCGCCGAGCGCGATGATGAGGCCGCTTTCTTCCGCGATGGGGATGAACTCTGCGGGTGAGATGGGGCCGCGCTGGGGGTGCGTCCAGCGTAACAGCGCTTCGGCGCCGACGATCCGGCCGGAAGCGTCGACCTGGGGCTGGTAGTGCAGCGCGAGACTCCCGCCCGGCAGTGCTGCCCGTAGCTCGGTTTCGAGCTGGGTACGTTCGGAGAGCGCCTGTTCCATCTCGGGGCCGAAGAAGTGCATGCAATTCCGGCCAGTCGCCTTGCTCCGATACATGGCCATGTCGGCATGCTTGAGCAGTGCATCGGCGCTGTCGGGGGCGCTACCGAACAGGGTTACGCCGATGCTGGCGGAGATCCGCGTCTCGAAATGGCCCGAGCGGTACGCGTGCTCCACGGCGAGCAGGATCTTGTGGCCGATGGCCTCGGCTTGCGCCCGTGCTTCCTCGGGGTCCGTGCCCAGGTCCTCGAGCACCACGACGAACTCATCCCCGCCCAGACGTGCCACGGTGTCGCACTTGCGCGTGCTGCGGGCGAGGCGCTCCGCGATCTCGCGCAGCAGTTCGTCGCCGTGGTCGTGGCCCAGGGTGTCGTTCAGGGTCTTGAAGTTGTCGAGGTCGAGCAGCAATAGCGCGCAGTGCGTGCCCCGACGCTGGCTGCTCGAGATGGCGTGATTCACCCGGTCCATCATCAGGCGCCGGTTGGGCAGATGGGTCAGCGGGTCGTAGTAGGCGAGCGCGTGGATGCGCTGCTCCGCTGTGCGCAGCTCCTCAACCTGGGCTTGCAGACGGATCGACTGCTGGTCGAGTGAAGCCTGGTTGTTGGCGAGCCGGGCACGCATGTCGCCAAGGACGCGATCGAGTTGTGCGATCTCTTCGATGTGCGTGGATAGCGGGGGTGTCGGCGAAAAGTCCAGTTTGCCGATACGCTTGCCGGTGGCGGCGAGTGCTTCGAGCGGTGCGGCGATGCGGCGCGAAACGCGCTGCGCCACGGCCGCAGCAAGGATCATCAGCACGGTAAGGGCGAGTGCCGTGCCGAGCAGCACGCGTGACCAGGGCGCAGCGAACTCGGCGGCGGGCGCCAGGGTGAGCACCCACAGGCGCTGTTCTCCAAGACGATGCTCGTGCATGGCGGCGAGCCATGACTCGCCGCCACTGTCAATGCGCCGCTCCGAGTACGCGGTGCGTCCGGCTTGCCGCCACGCGACCAGCGCCTTGTTCACGCTGTCTAGACCGAGTGCACTCGCCGGCAGGAGCAGGCTGCCGAGCCATTCGTCCGAGGAAACGCCCTCGGGGCGCCGGGGCAGGCCGAGCACCCGCTCGTCGCTGGTGAGGATCAGGGCCAGCCCGCTCTGTCCGACGCGCGCCTGCTGCGTGGAGATCGACAGGTCGCGCAGCATGATGTCCAGGCCGAGGATCGCCTGCGTCCCGTCGCCAAGCTGGAAGCGCCGCGAGGTGGTCACCCCCGGGTCTCCCGTGGTGAAGAAAGTGTAGGGGGTTGTCCAGTGCGCCGCGCCGTCCGCGTTCGATTTCGCGCCGATGTACCAGGGACGGGTGCGGGCATCGTAGTCGAAGCGCTCCAGCGCCTCGCTGCGCTCGCCTTCCGGCGTCTCTTCGATGATCAGGTGCATGTCGCCCCAGTTCGCCCGATTCGTGACCCGGCTGCGCCAGCTGCCATCCGGCAGGCGGATCAGGACCCAGCCCCTGCCGTCTTCGGTGCCGAGCACGACCGAGCTGAGGTTCGGAACATGGGTCAGCAACGCCTTGAAGCGACGCTCGATCTTGAGCGGGTCGTCGAGTTCGGGCGGCAGATCCGCGATCCAGCTCGTCGACGGTGCGAGCAGGGCGGCAGGGAGCGAAACCGTCTGCTGCAGGGCATTGCGCACGCCATCGGCCACCCGGGTGAATTCCTTGGAGGCGAGGGTGTCGTGCAGGGGCTGCAGGCCGAAGATCGCGAACCCGAGCGCAAGCGCTACCACCGCGCTGCCGACGAGCATCATCAGGCGGGTGAAGAGGACGCTGCGAAGTGTGGTGCGTTGCTGCATCTCGAGGGTGGGTGTTCCGGGTGCGGTCGTGGCGCTCTATGCTGCCAGTTGAGCGTCGCGTGGTGTGTGACATTCGTCATTGCGGACGGCAGAACGAACAGTGCGGATCCGCGCTGACAGCGTGCCCGTGCGGTGATGACGCTCGTCCGGACGAGGCCTGGGGCGTCTCCGTGTGGCGAGATTTCCTCGCCATTCTGCCTTGGCAGCGTTTTGCGCAGGGACTAGAATCCAGGGCTTGCCGAGGAGCGCTGCGACCCACCGAACCTGTGCGGGCCAGGCTCGGCAACCGATCAACGGCGCTCACAAACCTTCAGCCGGTTTGTGGCGCCGTTCGCTTTTGTGCGTGGCGTTGCCCGGCGACCGTCGAACGACCGAGGACCCAGCCATGCAATCCGATCGCAGTACCGAACTTCGCCAGCTTCTCGCCGACCGCATCCTGATCCTCGACGGCGCGATGGGCACCATGATCCAGCAGGAGAAGCTGGGCGAGGCGGACTACCGCGGCGATCGCTTCCTCGACCATCCGAAGGATCTCAAGGGCAACAACGACCTGCTGGTGCTCACGCGCCCGGACGTGATCGTCGGCATCCACCGCGCCTATCTCGAGGCCGGCGCGGACATCATCGAGACCAACACCTTCAACGCCACCCGCGTGTCGCAGGCGGAGTACGGGCTTGAGGCGCTGGCCTACGAACTCAACGTCGAGGGCGCGCGCCTGGTGCGCGAGCTGTGCGACGAGTACACCGCGAAGAACCCCGCCAAGCCGCGCTACTGCGCCGGCGTGCTCGGACCGACCTCGCGCACGCTGTCGATCTCGCCGGACGTGAACGACCCTGGCTTCCGCAACATCAGCTTCGATGCGCTCGCCGACGACTACTACGACTCGGCCAAGGCCCTGCTCGAAGGCGGCGCCGACATCCTGCTGATCGAGACCGTGTTCGACACGCTCAACGCCAAGGCCGCGGTGTTCGCGATCGAGAAGCTGTTCGACGAGATTGAGAAAAGCGGCGGCCAGCGCGTGCCGGTGATGATCTCTGGCACCATCACCGATGCCTCCGGCCGAACGCTGTCGGGCCAGACCGCGGAGGCGTTCTGGAATTCACTCAGCCACGCGCAGCCGATCAGCTTCGGCCTCAACTGCGCGCTCGGCGCCGACCAGCTGCGCCAGTACGTCGAGGAACTGTCCAACGCCTGCGACACCCACGTGTCCGCCCACCCCAACGCTGGCCTACCCAACCCGCTGTCGCCCACCGGCTACGACGAAACGCCCGAGCACCTCGCCAGCCAGATTCGCGAGTGGGCGCAGAGTGGCCTGGTGAACATCGTCGGCGGCTGCTGCGGCACCACGCCCGCGCACATCGCGGCGATCGCCGAAGCCGTTGCGGGCCTCGCGCCGCGCGTCGTGCCCACCATCGAGAAGAAGCTGCGCCTGTCGGGCCTCGAGCCCTTCAACGTCGGCGGCGACGCGCTGTTCGTCAATGTGGGCGAGCGCACCAACGTCACTGGTTCCAAGGCCTTCGCGCGCATGATCCTCGAGGGCCGCTTCGACGACGCGCTCGCGGTGGCGCGCCAGCAGGTCGAGAACGGCGCCCAGGTCATCGACATCAACATGGACGAGGCGATGCTCGATTCGGTCGCCGCCATGGAGCGGTTCTGCAAGCTCATCGCTACCGAGCCCGACATCTCGCGCGTGCCGATCATGCTCGACTCGTCGAAGTGGTCGGTTATCGAGACCGGCCTCAAGTGCATCCAGGGCAAGGGCGTGGTCAACTCGATCTCGATGAAGGAGGGCGAAACCGAGTTCCTGCGCCAGGCCCGCCTTGCGCGCCGCTATGGCGCGGCGGTGATCGTGATGGCCTTCGACGAGCAGGGCCAGGCCGATACCTTCCGCCGCAAGACCGAGATCTGCGAGCGCGCCTACAAGCTGCTCACCAAGCCGGTGGCCGAAGGCGGCGCCGGCTTCCCGGCCGAAGACATCATCTTCGACCCCAACATCTTCGCCATCGCCACCGGCATCGAGGAGCACGACAACTACGCGGTCGATTTCATCAACGCCGTGGCTTGGATCAAGGAGAACCTGCCTTACGCCAAGACCTCGGGCGGGGTGTCGAACGTGTCATTCAGCTTCCGCGGCAACGACCCGGTGCGCGAGGCGATCCACACCGTGTTCCTGTATCACGCGATCAAGGCCGGCCTGTCGATGGGCATCGTCAACGCCGGCCAGCTCGGCGTGTATGACGAGCTCGCGCCCGAGCTGCGCGACAAGGTCGAGGACGTGGTGATGAACCGCCGTCCGGGCGCGGGCGAGGCGCTGGTCGAGTTCGCGCAGACGGTGAAGGGACAGGCCAAGGAGTCCGCGCAGGACCTCGCCTGGCGGGAATGGCCGGTGGAGGAGCGTTTGAGCCACGCGCTGGTCAAGGGCATCACCGAGTTCGTTGTTGCCGACACCGAGGAGGTGCGCGCCAGGCTCGAGGCCGAGGGCAAGCCGCCGCTGGCGGTCATCGAAGGCCCGCTGATGGCGGGCATGAGCGTGGTCGGTGACCTCTTCGGCGCGGGCAAGATGTTCCTGCCGCAGGTGGTGAAGTCGGCGCGCGTGATGAAGCAGGCCGTCGCCCACCTCATCCCCTACATCGAGGCCGAGAAGCTGCGCACCGGCGCCACCAGCAAGGGCCGCATCATCATGGCCACGGTCAAGGGCGACGTGCACGACATCGGCAAGAACATCGTCGGCGTGGTGCTGGGCTGCAACGGCTACGAGGTGATCGACCTCGGCGTGATGGTGCCGGCGGCGAAGATCCTCGAGGCGGCCAAGGAACATGGCGCGCAGGCCATCGGCCTGTCAGGCCTCATCACCCCCTCGCTGGAGGAGATGGCCCACGTTGCCGCCGAGATGAAGCGCCAGGGCTTCGAGGTGCCGCTGCTGATCGGCGGTGCCACCACCAGCCGCAACCACACCGCGATCAAGATCGCGCCGCACTACGACCAGCCTGTCGTGTACGTGCCCGACGCCTCGCGCGCGGTCGGCGTGGTCACCGCGCTGCTGTCGGAGGGGCAGAGCGAAGCCTTCAAGGCCGAGGTCGCCGCCGACTACGAGAAGATCCGTGCCCTGCATGCCGGCAAGAAGGGCATGCAGCTGGTGAGTGTCGAGGCGGCGCGCGCCAACGCCTTCCGTACCGATTGGACGGCCGAGCGCGTGGCCGCGTGCAGCACTGCCCACCAGGCCGGATTCACGCCCTACCAGCCCCCGCGACCCAACATGCTCGGCGTGCAGGCGATCGATGTCGAGCTGGGCGAGCTGGTGAGCTACATCGATTGGGGCCCCTTCTTCCAGACCTGGGACCTCGCCGGCCGCTTCCCCGCCATCCTCGACGACGCAGTGGTGGGCGAGACGGCGCGCAACGTGTTCGCGGACGGCAAGGCCATGCTGGACAAGATCGTCGCCGAGAACTGGCTGCAGGCCAAGGCGGTGTTCGGTCTGTTCCCGGCCAACGCGGTCGGCGACGACATCGAGATCTACACCGGCGAGGACCGCAAGCACCTTGCCATGGTGTGGCACGGCCTGCGTCAGCAGCACGAACGCCCGGCGGGCAAACCGCACTGGTGCCTGACGGACTTCGTCGCACCCAAGGAGTCGGGCGTGCCGGACTGGATCGGCGCCTTCGCGGTGACTGCTGGCCTGGGCATCGAAGCCAGGGTCGCCGAGTTCGAGGCCGCGCACGACGACTACCACGCGATCATGCTCAAGAGCCTGGCCGACCGCCTCGCCGAGGCCTGCGCCGAATGGCTGCATGAGCGCGTGCGCCGCGAGTGCTGGGGCTACGCCGCCGACGAGGCGCTCGACAACGAGGCGCTGATCGCCGAGCGCTACCGCGGCATCCGCCCGGCGCCGGGCTACCCGGCCTGCCCGGATCACACGGTCAAGGGGGCGTTGTTCGAGCTCCTCGATGCGCGGCACAATGCGGGCATGGATCTAACCGAGAGCTATGCGATGACGCCGGCTGCGGCGGTGAGCGGTTTCTACTTCGCCCACCCCGAAAGCCAGTACTTCGCCATCCCGAAGATCGGCCGCGACCAGCTCGAGGACTGGGCCCGTCGCACCGGCATGGAGGTGGATGAAGCGGCGCGCTGGCTCGCTCCGCTGCTGTGACCGGGGCGACCCGGGGCACACCGTCGAGGACGGTGGTCGCCGCCCGGGTCGCGATCCTGTGGACGCTGTTTCAGCTGTGGGTGGCGTCGCCGCTGCCGGTGGCGCTCGGCGTCGGCCAGTTCGCCGTGGGGCAGGCGCGCTCGATCCATCTGGCCTTCGCGCTGCTGCTGTGCTTCCCGCTCGTGCCCGCGACGTGGCGCGGGCACGAGCGGGTGGTGCGACTGGTCGACCCGATGCTCGGCGTGCTCGCCGCTTTCTGTGCGGGCTATACCTTCATTTTCTACGCCCAGCTCTCCACGCGGCCAGGTGATCCGTGGGCGATCGACGTCGCCATTTCGCTCGCCGGGCTGCTGCTGCTGTTCGAGGCCGCGCGCCGCCTGCTCGGCTGGCCGCTCGTGATCTTCCTGCTCGTGCTGCTCGCCTATGTCCTGCTCGGCCCGCTCGCGCCTGACCTGATCGCGCACAAGGGCGCCTCGCTTGCGCACATGATGGACCGGCTGTGGCTGGGAACGGACGCGGTGTTCGGTGTTGCGCTCGGCATCTCGGCGGAGTTCATCTTCCTGTTCGTGCTGTTCGGCGCGCTGCTCGAGAGCGGGGGCGGCGGGGCGTATTTCGTGCGCAGTGCGCTTGCGCTCGTCGGCCACATGCGCGGCGGGCCGGCGAAGGCGGCGGTCGGCGTGTCTGCGGCGACGGGGCTGTTCTCCGGGGCGTCGGTGATCAACGTGGTGTCGACCGGCCCGCTCACCATCCCGCTCATCAAGCGCATCGGTTATGCCCCCGACAAGGCCGCGGCGATCGAGGTGGCGTCCTCGGTCAATGGCCAGGTGATGCCGCCGGTGATGGGCGCAGCGGCTTTCCTGATGGTGGAGTACGTGGGCATCCCCTACACCGATGTGCTGCGCCACGCCCTGATCTCGGCGCTGGTCGCCTATGTCGGGCTGCTGATCATCGTGCACTTCGAGGCGGTGAAGGCGGGCATCGAGGGCCTGCCCCGCGAGCCGGTTCGCTGGCAGGCGTCGCTGCGCCGCCTTCTGCGCGGCCTGGTAGGCATGACGGCGGTGCTGGCGCTGCTCGCGGCGCTGGTGCCTTTGGCCAGGGTGTGGGTGCCGGCGGCGGGGCCGCTGGTGGTGGGGGGCTTGCTGGTGCTGGCCTATCTGCTGCTGCTGCGCTTCGGTGCGGCGAGCGCCCTGGAGGACCCCGGGGCGGGGCTGGTCTCGGGGCTGCGCACGCGGCCGGGTGAAGTACTGCGGGCCGGCCTGTACTTCCTGCTCCCGGTCGGGCTGCTGGTGTGGAACCTGATGGTCGAGCACGACGCGCCCGCATTCGCGGTGTTCTGGGCACTCGTGTTTCTCGCCTTCATCGTGCTCACGCAGCGTCCGCTGCTGGTCTGGCTGCGCGGCCAGCCCCGCGCGGCGCTGCGGCAGGCGTGGCGGTCGGGCGTCGAAGACCTGGCGAACGGCGTGTATGCGGGTGCGCGCGGTATGCTGGTGGTGGCGGTGGCGACTGCCGCGGCCGGGGTGGTGGTCGGGGTCGGGTCGCTGACCGGCATCGGGCTGGTGATGACCGAGGTCGTCGGGGTGCTCGCGGGCGGCAACATGCTGCTGATGCTCGCCCTGGTGGCGCTGGTCTGCCTGATCCTGGGCATGGGTCTTCCGACCACCGCGAACTACATCGTGGTGTCCGCGCTGATGGCGCCGGTGATCGTCACCCTGGGTGCGGAGTATGGCCACCCGGTGCCGCTGATCGCCGCGCATCTGTTCGTGTTCTATTTCGGCCTGCTCGCCGACGTGCTGCCGCCGGGCGGACTGGCCTCGCATGCTGCGGCGAGCATTGCGGGCGCCAACCCGCTGCAGACGGGGGTGCGCGCGTTTCGCTATTCGATGCGCATGGCAGTGCTCCCTTTCATGTTCGTGTTCAATCCGCAACTGCTGCTGATTGGCGTCGATCACCCGCTGCATGCGGTACTGACCGTCGCCGCAGCCACTGCCGGGGGCTTCGTGTTCATCTGCTTCAACCAGGCCTGGCTGCTGATGAAGACCACTCTCCTCGAGCGCCTGACCCTGCTCGTGGCCTCGTTCATGCTGTTCAACCCCGCGATGTTCGTGAATCCGCTCTGGCCCGCCCAGGAGCGTGTCGAGGTCGAGGTGATGAGCGCCGCGATCGAGGCGGCCTCGGTGGGCGAGCAGTTGCGTCTGGTCTTCGCGCGCCAGCCGGAGGAGGGGGCGTCGGCGGAGCGGGTGGTGATGCTGCCCATCGCGGCGGGTACGCGCTGGTCATCGCGCTTCGAGGCGATCGGCATGCGGCTGGTCAGCGAGGCATCGGGCGCCCGTGTGGCGGAGGTGAGCTTCGGCAGCGCCGCGGAGCGGATCGGCGTGCTGGCGGGTGATCGCCTGGTGGCGCTCGAGCGCGATCGGGGCGGACCATCGGCGCAGTGGCTTTACCTGCCCGCGCTCGCGCTCGTGGCCTGGGTGTGGCGGAGGCAGCGCACGCGCAGGGCGGCCGCATGAGTGCGCGGTGTGGCTTGCCGGGTCCGGGCAATGCGGGTGGCGCGAGCGACCGGCGCGCCGGGACAGGCTGTGGCGCCGGGTGTATCATGAGCCGTCACTAATATTTACCTGGGGCTTACATGGCAACCCTCGAACTGACCGCTGACAACTTCAACGAAACCGTCGAGCAGAACCCGATCGTCTTCCTCGACTTCTGGGCAGCCTGGTGCGGTCCCTGCCGCAACTTCGCACCCACCTATGAGGCGGCGTCCGAAGCGCATCCCGACATCGTCTTCGCCAAGGTCGACACCGAAGCACAGCAGGAACTGGCTGCGGCCTTCCAGATCCGCTCCATCCCGACCATTGCGGTGATCCGCGAGGGGGTGATGGTGTTCCGCGAGTCGGGTGCGCTGCCTGCGAGCGCACTGACCCAGGTCATCGATGGCGTGCGCGGTCTGGACATGGATCAGGTGCGCGCCGAGATTGCCGAGCAGCAGGCCGAGGGAGGCCAGCAGCAGGCCTGATCGGTCGCCCTCTGCGGGCGCCTGACGAATGCAAAGGCGCTGACAACCGGAAATCAGGTTGTCAGCGTTTTTTTGCGTTCCGCGCCGCCCACAGGCGTGCCGGTCGTGGGACCATCACTCCCGCGGCGACACTCGTGGCCGCCGTGCGGCTTCTCCGGCCTGTGCCTCGTTCAGCATGTCGTCGTGCTCCTGCATCTTCCACGGCAGGCTGCCCGGCGAGATGTGCAGGAAGTGCAGGTACTTCTCGAACTGGTCGAGGATGTCGTCGATGATCTGCTGCACCTCGTAGCCGTAAATGTCGTACGACTGCCCGCCACGACGCAGGAAGACCTCGGCGCGGCAGTAGTGCGCGGGGTTGTCCTCTGCGACCTCGGGGAAGGCGTATTCGGGCATGGCGTACTCGACCATGCGGATGTCGTAGATGAAATCGATCTGGCCTTCCTTGAGCACCTCGATGTAGGCGCGGCCCGACTCGGCGTCGACCACCACCTCCGAGGTCCAGCCCTGGCTGGCGAGCTCGCGCTGAACGTGCTTCATGCTGTCGGTGACCGAGCCGCGGATGAAGGCGGCGACCTCCTCCCGTGCCGGGAAGCGCACGAGCTCTTCCAGGCGCTTCTTCCACGTGCCCGAGCCGGTGCGGCTGCGCGCCATGTGCGACTGCAGCGAGACTTCGCGATGGCCCTCGATGATCAGCGCCCGCCACATGCCGAAGGCGGCGACGAGCATGATGATCGCGAACGGCAGCGCGCTGGCGATGGTCATGGTCTGCAGCGCCTTGAGACCGCCGGCGAGCAGCAGCACGGAGGCGACCACGCCTTCGGTGATGGCCCAGAAGGCACGCTGCCAGGCCGGCGTCTTCGCCGCGCCGCCCGAGGCGAGCGCGTCGATCACCAGCGAGCCCGAGTCGGACGAGGTGACGAAGAAGGTCACGATCAGGATCACGGTCATGAACGACACGATCGCGGTCAGCGGCAGACGCTCGAAGAGCTTGAACAGCGCCAGCGCGTGGTCGGCCTGCACCTCGTCGATGAGCGCCGTGTAGCCCTCGACCATGATCAGGTGCAGCGCGGTGTCGCCGAAGATCGAGAACCACAGGAAGGTGAAGATCGTCGGCACCAGCAGCACGCCGAACACGAACTGGCGGATCGTGCGCCCGCGCGAGATCTTGGCGATGAACAGCCCCACGAACGGCGCCCAGGCGATGGTCCAGCCGAAGATGAACAGCGTCCAGTTGCCGATCCAGTCGCCGCGCGAGTAGGCCTGCAGGTTGAAGGTGCGCTCGACGATGTTGTTGAGGTAGGCGCCGGTGTTCTGCAGGAAGGTCTCGAGGATCATCACGGTGGGGCCGACTGCGAACACGAACAGCATCAGCGCGACCGCCAGCACCATGTTGAGGATCGACAGGTTCTTCACCCCCTTGTCCAGGCCGGCAACCACCGAGATCAGCGCCAGCGCGGTGATCACCGCGATCGCGATCACCTGCACCGTGGTGCCGACCGGGATCGACGGCCACAGATAGTTGAGGCCGGCGTTGATCTGCGTGACCGACAGGCCGAGCGTGGTGGCGATGCCGAACAGCGTGCCGAGGATGGCGATGACGTCCACCGTGTGCCCGATCGGGCCGTGGATGCGCTCGCCGATGAGCGGATACAGCGCCGAGCGCATCGACAGCGGCAGGCCGTGGCGGAAGGCGAAGTAGGCCAGCACCAGACCCACCAGGCCGTAGATGCCCCAGATGTGGAAGCCCCAGTGGAAGAAGGCGATCTGCATTGCCTGGCGCGCCGCGTCCACGGTCTCGGCCGCGCCCTGCGGCGGCGAGGCGTAGTGCAGCACCGGCTCGGCCACGCCGAAGAACAGCAGCGCGATGCCGTAGCCGGCCGAGAACAACATCGCGAACCAGGCCGGAAAGCTGTACTGCGGGGCAGCGTGGTCAGGGCCGAGCTTGATGTTGCCCCAGCGCGAGAAGCCGATGGCGACGATGAAGACGAGGAAGATCGCCACCGACAGCATGTAGAACCAGCCGAAGGTCCTGGTGATCCAGGCTAGCGTCGACGAGAAAAGCTCGCCGGCGAGTTCGGGGTTGCTGATGGTGCCGACCACCAGTAGGAAGGTGACGACGACCGCTGGCGCGAACACCGGGATCAGGATGGTGGAGCTGCCTTTGTTATCTGCTGGACTCATCGGGTCTCCGGAATGGACGAAAACGGGCATCTGCGCAAACGACCGCCTGCGGTGCGAAGAATTTGTGCAAATGGGAATGCCTGAATTTTAGCACGTTGAAAAATCAGCTCATTTTCCCGGCCGCTTCATGGATCGCTTGCATGGCCGGGTGCGACAGACGGCGTTCGGTGGTGATTGCGTACACCTGGGTGGTGACGCCGGTGACCTCACCCAGCGCCTGCACGCCGTACTGCTGGCAGACGTAGTCGGCGATCATCGTTGGCGCTGCGAAGGCGCCTGCACTGGCCTGGCCAAAGGCCTTCATCAGTGCGCTGTCGTCGAATTCGGCCACGATCGAAGGCTGCACGCCATGTGCATCGAACCACTGCAGCAGTCCGGCGCGATGGGTGACGTCCTCGCCCGGCAGCAGGAAAGGCGCGCCGTCGAGGGTGGCGGGAAAGCCGTTGGCGAGGCGGGCAGCCAGCGCGGGTGCGGCGAACATCGTCAGCGAGCTCTCGCCGAGCAGGGTGCTGTGGCCGCGCACGCTGACGGTGGGCGGGATCGGCCGGTCGGCGATGATGAGGTCGAGCCGGCGCACCGCGAGCTCGGCCAGCAGCTCGGCGAGCGGCGCCTCGCGGCATACCAGGCGGCCGGGGCGTTCGGTGTGCAGCGCGGGTTCGATCAGCCGATGCACCACGGATTTGGGCATCGCGTCGGGAATGCCGATGCGGAAGGGCAGGCTACGGCGCAAGCTGTCCTCGCGCACGCTTTCGAGGATGTGGTCGCCGAGCGCGAAGATGCGCTCGGCGTCGCCGAGGATCCGCTCGCCGGCCTCGGTCAGCACTAGGCGGCGCCCGCTGCGCCGGAACAGGGTCACGCCGAGCGCACCCTCGAAGGTAGCGAGTTGGGCGCTGATCGAATGCGGCGCCAGTCCCAGCAGGCGTCCAGCTTCCGCGATGGTGCCTGCACGGGCGACCGTCCAGAAGTAGCGCAGGTGCTTGAAGTTGAGTTCGCTGGTCGCCATGGCGCTTGGTTCCGTCGAAAAAATCGATTTCTAGACTAATCGTAGTCGACTTTTTAAAGGATAGCTGCTGCCGTAGTCTGCACCTGTCGCCGCAACGCACCCCCACCAGGACGGTGGCGGCCGACGAGACCGCATACAAAAGGAGACCACGCCATGCGCCACTACGAAACCGACAGCACCCCGGCGGCTGCCCGTCTGCTCGCCCTCACCGTGCTCGCCGACGGCGGGCTGGACCGCGACGAGGTCGAGGCCATGATGCACACCGACCTTGCGCGTCGGCTCGGCATCGGCAGCGTCGAGTTCGAACGCATCCTGCGCGAGTACTGCGAAGACCTGCTGGCGAGCGCCCACCACATGGACGGCCTGCGCCTGAAGCTGGCCGACGAGGTTCTCGACCTGCTGCTGGAGGACATCACCGACCCAGCGCTGCAGCAGGCCATGCTGCGCGCGATGCAGGAGATCGTCAGCGCCGACGGTGTGGAAACCTCGACCGAGGTCGAAGTGCTGGCGAGGGCACTCGAGAAGTGGAGCAGGCGCCCGCACGCGCGGGCGCTCAACTGATGGCTGGCTGGCGGCCAGGTTCGGGACTAGGGCGTGGTCGTCAGCCCTGCGGCAAGGGAGGCCAGGATGGACAGCAGCGGGATCAAGCGATCGCGACCGCACTGATGGCGATCGCGCGCAAGGTGATCGTCCTCGACCTCAGCACACTGGAGCCCATGTACCTGTTCGCGATCGGCGTCATCGTGCTCGCGCTCGGCGTGACCTACTGGCTCGTTTCTGCGCGGCCTGCCGAGTAGGCCGCTCTGGACGGGGCCGAAAGCCCCGATCCGCTAGAGGATGAAGCGGCTGACCTGTTCCTGCATGCGCGCTGACATTTCCATCAGCCGTCCCGTTGCCGCAGAGGTTTCCTTCGTGACGTTGTGTATGTCGTCGGCACTTTCGGCGATCCCCTCCACGCTGCGGGCGACCTCGGTCGAGGCCGTAGACTGCTCGCTCAGGGCGAGATCGATGTCGTGGATGAGTTCGGCGACCCGACGCGCGATCTCCAACAGCGATTCGATGCTCTGCCCGGCTTCGTTGGCATGCTCTACGCTACGGCCGACTGCGGATACGCCCTCATCGATTCGTGTGACGACCTGTGTGGTGGAGTGCTGGATCGAATCCACCGTCGAGGTGATCTCCCCGGTGGACTGAGCGGTTCGTTCCGCGAGCTTGCGGACCTCATCCGCCACGACGGCGAAGCCGCGCCCCTGCTCGCCCGCGCGTGCAGCCTCGATTGCCGCATTGAGTGCGAGCAGGTTGGTCTGGTCGGCGATCTCCTTGATCACGTTCACGATCTCGGAAATCTTTCGCGATTCGTCGGCGAGATTGCGGATGCCTTCGGATGCGGTGTTGACGACCACCGAAACTCGGTCGATCTCCTGCTCGAGCTTTTTCAGTACGCTGCGCCCCGTGCGCGCTTTCGCATCCGATTCCTCGGCCGCCTTCGAGGCTTCGCCCGTGCGCGTGGAGACTTCGTTGATCGAGACGGTCAGCTCTTCGATACTCGCCGCGATGCTGGACGCCGCGTTGCTCTGCGCGTCTGCGCTTCGCTCGAGCTGCCCGATCCCGTCGCCCAGGTCTTTCGCAGCATCGCCAAGGGTCGAGGAGGAGGTGCGCGTCTGGCCGATCGTGTCGCGCAGCGAACTGCGCATGGATTCGACCGCCTGGAGCAACTGGCCGATTTCGTCGCGGGTCCGCGCGATCGCCGGCCCGGATGCGGGGACCAGGCGCCCCTCCGCGATATCGTTGGCGGCCGAAACCACGTGCCGAAGCCGCCCGCTGATTCGCCCCGCCAGCAAGATCGACAGCAGTGCCGCAAGAATGCTGCCGGCCACCAGCGCGATGATCGCGATCTGTTTGGCCTGCTCGGCTGCAGCCGTGCTCGCGTCACGGATCTGCTTGCCGCGTTCGTTCTGCTGCTTGACCAGTGCGGATGTGGCGTTGGCCACCTGGGTGCCTGCGGCGAGCCATTCCTCCTTCTGGAGCCGGTCGGCTTCGAACCTGTTCCCCTGACGCACAAGATCCACCGCCTTCGTGACCGAGTTCTCGTACGCAGTGGTCGCAGCGATGAATGCCTCCAGCAGGGAAGCTTCTTCTGCCGTGCTGACGAAGCCCCGGTACTCGGCAATCTTCTCCGACAAGGTCGCGGCAATGCTCTGGAGCGATTTCTCGGTCTTTTCCCTTTCGGCGTCGGATTCTGCGAGCATGAACTCGAGGCTGCGGATTCGGTAGCGCATCCGTGTTTCGCTGAGCGTTCCAGCCAGCGCGAGCGCGGGCATCGTTTGCGCCGTGATCTCGGTCGTGCGCTGCTGGAGCCTGTCGATCTGAACGTAGCAGACCAGAATCGCCAGAATCAGCAAGCTGCCAGATACGAAGAAGTTCACCACGAGCTTCGCTCGCAGGCTGAGGTTGTCGAACCAGTTCATCTCGGTCTCCAGGGGGCTGGTTTTTTAATGTTCGTATAAACAGTGAACCTGGTTTAACGACTGAACGCCCTCGGCCTTGAGAGAATTTGACCACGGTCCGTCGGCATGGCGCCCGCCCGTAGAATGCGATTGTTCTATTCGAACAGGGCGCCCACGCTCTGGCCGCTGTGAATGCGCTCGATTGCGGCGGCGAAGAGTGGGGCGACGTTCAGCACGGTGAGCTTGTCGAAGCGCTTCTCTACCGGCAGGCTCACGGTATTGGTGACTACGATCGAATCGATCGCGGCCTCGCGCAGGCGCTCGATCGCCGGCCCGCACAGCACGCCGTGGGTGGCTGCGGCGTGGATGCTGCGTACGCCGGCCGCGCGGAGCGTGTCCACCGAGGATACCAGCGTGCCGGCGGTGGCAATCTCGTCCTCGAAGATCACGATGTCGCGACCTGCAACTTCGCCGACCACGTAGCCCTGCTTCACCTGCGTGTCCGACACCCGGCGCTTGTCGATGATCGCCATCGGAATGCCGAGCCGTTCCGAGAAGCGGCCGGTGCGCTTGGCGCCACCGGCGTCCGTGGCGACCGCCACCATGTTCGACAGGTCGTAATTGCTGCGGAAATGTTCGGCGATGATGGAGACGGCAGTCAGGTGATCGACCGGTACGCTGAAGAAGCCATGCACCTGGTCGGCGTGCAGGTCCATGGTCAGCACGCGGTTCGCGCCTGCGGTCTGCAGCAGGTCTGCGATCAGCCGGCCGGTGATCGAGATGCGCGGCGCGTCCTTCTTGTCCGAGCGCGCGTAGGAATAGTAGGGGATGACTGCGGTGATGCGCTGCGCGGAGGCGCTGCGCAGGGCGTCGAGTGTAACCAGCAACTCCATGATGTGTTCGCTCACCGGCTCGGTGAAGGACTGCACGACGAAGACGTCACGCTCGCGTACGTTCTCGTGGATCTGCACGCGCAGGTTGTCGTTCGAGAAGCGCGAGATATCGATCTGTCCAGGGCGCAAGCCCAGGCGTTGGCTGATGTCGCAGGCAAGGTCGCGGCTGGCGTTGCAGGCGAAGATCTGAAGGCCATGCTTGATCATCGGGGCGTGTCTCCTGTGCTCGGGGGCTGCATGCGGAAGGGAGGGCGTGCGCCGCTCGCGCGCAGCCCTCATGCTACGGGAAGTTTTCGCGTGCAGGCGTGTCCTGACCGCTTGCGCGGCAAGGTTTTTTCCCACATCTTTCCGGTCTGAGGGCGGACCGGCGAGATGACGCACAAAAGAATGCGCCGCGGCCTCCATCGCCACACCGGGAGACGTGCATGGGGGATCTGGGTAAGGCGTTCGGGCGCCTGCGCGGCGATTTCTTCGGCGGCCTGACGGCTGGGGTGGTCGCGTTGCCGCTGGCGCTCGCCTTCGGTGTGGCCTCCGGGGCTGGCGCTGCGGCGGGGCTGTACGGTGCGATCGTGCTCGGTCTGGTTGCGGCCCTGTGCGGCGGCACGCGCACGCAGATCTCGGGGCCAACCGGGCCGATGACGGTCGTGTTCGCGTCCGCGCTGCTGGCGGTGGGGGGCAACATCGGCCTGGCCATGGCCGCGGTCCTCGTCGGCGGTCTGGTCCAGATCGCGCTTGGTCTGCTGCGTGCAGGCGGCATGGTCCGCTTCATCCCCTACCCGGTGGTTTCCGGCTTCATGAGCGGCGTGGGCGTCATCATCGTGCTGCTGCAGACCGCGCCGCTGCTCGGGGCGACGCCGCAATCCTCGCCCCTGGGTGCCGCACTCGCGCTGCCGGATGTGATCGCGGCGTTCAACGGGCAGGCGCTGCTGCTCGGCTTCCTCACCCTGCTGGTGGTCTTTCGCATGCCGATGGCGGTAAGCCGGATCGTGCCGGCGCCTCTGGTCGCGCTCATCGTCATGACGGCGCTATCGGTCACCGCCGGTTTCTCCGTGCCGGTGATTGGAGACATCCCCGCCGGGCTGCCCGATCTCATGCTTCCCTCTGTTTCGCTGGAGACGTGGACGACCGTGCTGGTGCTCGGCATCACACTCGGCATGCTGGGTGCGATCGACAGCTTGCTCACTTCGCTCGTGGCCGACTCGATCACGCGTACCCGCCACCAGTCCAATCGAGAACTGATCGGGCAGGGACTGGGCAATCTGCTGTGCGCCTTCGTCGGTGGCCTGCCGGGGGCAGGGGCGACCATGCGTACCGTGGTCAACATCAAGTCCGGTGGCCGTGGGCGCGCATCGGGGGTGATGCATTCACTCTTCCTGCTCGCGCTGCTGTTGGGGCTGGGGCCGCTCGCGAGCGAGATCCCGCTCGCGGTGCTGGCGGGCATCCTGATCAAGGTCGGCATCGATATCCTCGACTACCGCCTGCTGCGCCTGCTGCGCACCGCCCCGCGCACAGACGTGGCGGTGATGCTTGCGGTGTTCGTGCTCACCGTGCTGGTGGACCTGATCGTGGCGGTCGGGGTGGGGGTGGTGCTGTCGATGGCGCTGATCATTCATCAGCTCGTTCGCCAAGCCCGCTTCAATGTGCGTCCGCTGCCGCATGCCGAACGCGTGCTCGAGGGGGACGGTGGCGCGGACCTGGAGAGCGGTATCCGGGTGATCGAGATCGACGGTGCGTTCTTTTTCGGGTCGGCGAGCCAGCTGCTTGACCGTGTGGATCAGGTCATCGGAACCCGCATTGCGCTCTTCGACTGCAGCCGGGTGCCCTTCATGGATCTGTCGGCGCAGTTTGCGCTCGAGGAGATGATCGAGCGTCTACGCGCGCAGGACATCGAGACGCTGGTGGTGGTGCCCACGGCCATTCTCCCGCAGTTGCAACGCCTGCGCGCGCCCTGCCTGCCGGTGGCGATCCTGCGCGACGATCTGCCGAGTGCGCTCGCCGAGGCGCGACAGCGCGTGGCGGCTCAGGCCGGATAGCGCAGAAAGGGGGCGCGGGCCTGCTCCCACGCCGCTTCGTCGGCGCGCGCTGCTTCGTCCAGCGCTTCCGCAGGTGCGTGCGGGTCGTCCACCCATTCGCGCAGCAGCGGCGAGCCGTTGATCAGGTCGATTGCGAGCCGGTCGAACTCGTACTCGTAGCCGAAGTCGCGCCACAGCGGATATTCGGGCCACAGGCGGCGGATGGCCTTGAACGCAAGCGCCTGTACCCGCCAGGGGCGGAAGGTGGCGTGGTCGTAGTGCGCGGCGTCCTCGACGTGGATCTGTACGCCTGTGCACAGCTTGCCCGCATGCTTGTGGAAGGTGGGCTCGAACCAGCATGCGCGCAGCAGGCAGCCTTTGAGCCAGTTCGGGGCGAGGGCGCGCATCTCGGCGATGAGCGTGCGCGCGTCGAGGTCCGGGGCGCCGAAGAGCTCCAGCGGGCGGGTGGTGCCGCGGCCTTCGGACAGTGTCGTGCCCTCCAGCATCACCGTGCCTGCGTAGGCGCGCGCCATCCATAGGTTGGGCGCGTTGGGGCTGGGGTTGATCCAGGTCCGCTCGCCCAGCGGCCAGCCATGTCCGGGCGCGACGCCCGGCTGCCAGCCCTCCATGTCGATCACATGCAGGTCCACATCCAGCCCGAGCGTGGCCACGAACCAGTGTGCGAGTTCGCCCATGGTCAGGCCGTGGCGCATCGGCAGCGGGCCGGCGCCGACGAAACTCTCCCAGCCTTCGCGCAGCAGCGTGCCCTCGACTGGCCTTCCGGCGGGGTTGGGGCGGTCGAGGACCCACACCGACTTGCCATGCAGTGCCGCCTCTTCCAGCACGTAGCGCAGCGTGGTGATGAAGGTGTAGATGCGGCAGCCCAGATCCTGCAGGTCGACCAGCAGCACGTCGAAGCTGTCCATCATCGCCGCGGTGGGGCGGCGCACCTCGCCGTACAGGCTGAACACCGGGATGCCGAGCAGCGGGTCGGTGTAGTCGGGCGACTCCACCATGTTGTCCTGCTTGTCACCACGCAGGCCGTGCTGGGGACCGAACGCCGCAGACAGGCGGATGTCCGGCAGGGTGGCGAGCGCATCGAGGGAGTGGGTCAGGTCGCGCGTGACCGAGGCCGGGTGCGCAAGCAGCGCGACCCGGCGTCCGGCCAGCGGGCGGCGCAGGGCAGGCTCGGCGAGGAGACGGTCGAGGCCGAAGCGGACAGGGGAGGCCATGCCTTCAATCCGCCTTGTCTGCGCCGACCGTCAGGCTCAGGACGAACGTATCCCGGGCGTGGAAGTCGGGCTGGTCTGCGGTGTGACGCAGCGCCCAGTACTCGAGCGGGCCGTCCCGGCGCTCGATCACCGCGGCGAGGCCAACTTGCAGGTCGCTGCCATCGCCTGTGTCCGGCAGCAGCGCTGCCGGGACATGGGCTTCGAGCAGCAGCGTTCCATCGTCCTGCGTGCAGTGGATCTCCGGTGGGGTGGCGGGGCGGTAGGCCTCATCGCGCTCGCGCGGTGCCCGGAACCCATATACCGCCCACTGTCCCGAGGGCGAGAAGTTGTACTCGCGGTAGGCGGACTCGCCGGGTCGGCCGAGGAACGCCTCGAAGCAGGTGTGCTCCCACAACGCCTCGGCTGCGGCGGGGCGACGCGGTGCCGGGATGACGAGCTGATCGAGGGCGCCGCCTTCGATACGGAACTCGAAGACGGCGCCGCCTTCCGGTAGCGCGTACATCGTCGCCAACAGACGTCCCACCGGACCCTGGCCGGGCGTGCCAGCATCCGGACTGGTGGGGTGCGGGCGCAGGCCGACGGTGATGACGGGGACGCGGGGACGTTCGGTAAGGGGCTGGATCACGATCTGGGCTGGCAACGGAGGGCTGACGATGGGGGCGGGTACGGCTGCCGGACGGGGTGGGGCGCGCACGCGGCATGGGAGGTGCGATGTTAACCGGTTCGGGCGGCCGCGCCCATGGTGCCGCCGCTCGGGCGCGCCGCGCCGCGTGCTGGCCTGGGTGTCCCGCGCGAGGGATTTCCCCGCTTGAGCCCCTGCACCCGGCATCGCACACTGCGGTGCCATGCGTGCACCTCCGCTTCTCCTCATCGTCCTCGCCCAGCTCTTCGGCACTTCGCTGTGGTTCTCCGCGAACGCCGCCGGCGAGGATCTCCTGTACACCTGGGGGCTGCAGCCAGCCGACATTGGCCGGCTGACGATCGCGGTGCAACTCGGCTTCATCGCCGGCACGCTCGGCTTTTCACTCAGCGGGCTGGCCGACCGCTTTGCGGCGAGCCGTATCTTCGCCGTCTGTGCGGTCGCGGGGGCGATGGCCAACGCCGGCTTTGCCTTGCTTGCCCAGGGCTTGGGCGAGGGCTTGGTATGGCGTTTTGCGGTGGGACTTGCGCTCGCCGGAGTGTATCCGCTCGGAATGAAGCTGGTGGTGAGCTGGGTGCCTCAGCAGGCGGGGGCTGCGCTGGCGTGGCTGGTCGGCATGTTGACCCTGGGCACGGCGCTGCCGCACGGCGTGCACATGCTCGATTCCGGTTGGGGCTGGCAAGCCACGCTGCTGGTGTCCTCGCTCCTCGCGCTGCTGGCGGCGGGAATGATCTTCTCGCTCGGGGACGGCCCGCATCTCCCCCGCCGTGCCGGTGCGCCGAAGCTGCGCCTGGGTGAAGGGCTGTACGCGCTGCGGGTACCGGACTTCCGTGCTTCTGCCTTCGGCTACTTCGGGCATCAGTGGGAGTTGTATGCCTTCTGGACGCTGGTGCCGCTGCTGGTGAGCGCAGCGCGGGGGGGCGAGGCCGGGGCGCCTTCCGGGCCGGCCTTCGCGGTGATCGGCATCGGTGCCGTCGGCTGCGTGCTCGGTGGCTGGCTCAGCCGGCGCATCGGCAGCGCGCGGGTGGCCGCGGTGGCACTGGCGGTGTCGGCGCTGTGCTGCGCGTTGTATCCCTTTGCCACCGCCTGGCCGCCGCTGGCGCTGGCGGGACTGATGCTGCTGTGGGGCGCAAGTGTGGTGGCCGATTCGCCGCACTTCTCCGCCCTTTCCGCGCGCGCCTGCCCACAGGAAAGCGTGGGCAGCGCGCTTGCCTTCCAGAATGCGATCGGATTCGCGATCACCATGGCCTCGATCGAGCTCACCACCGGGCTGTGGCCGCTGATCGGTGACCGCGTTGCCTGGGTGCTGCTGCCCGGACCCTTGCTCGGCCTGCTGGCCTTGCGCCCGCTGTTGCGGTCATCGTAGGTCCGCATGCGGCTCCGGAAGCCGATCCCGCGTCGATGGCGGGCTGCGGCGCGTCCAGCACGGGCATAACGATCTGCTTCGTAGCGATCTGCGTCTTATCCCTGCTCGCCGAAGTCGTTAAACTCGCGGTCCTTGTCCAGTTTGAGCCGGAGCGATCCATGACTGTCCAGCGCGTCCTCACCGGGATCACCACCTCGGGCACGCCCCACCTCGGCAACTACGCCGGTGCCATCCGTCCGGCGGTCGCTGCCAGCCGCCAGCCGGGGGTGGAGAGCTTCTACTTCCTGGCCGACTACCATGCGCTGATCAAGACCACCGACCCGCTGCGCGTGCAGCGCTCGACGCTGGAGATCGCCGCCACCTGGATCGCCGCCGGGCTGGACACCGATCGCGTGTGGTTCTATCGCCAGTCCGACATCCCCGAGATCCCCGAGCTCACCTGGCTGCTCACCTGCGTTTGCGGCAAGGGCCTGCTCAACCGCGCCCATGCCTACAAGGCGGCGGTGGACCGCAACACCGCCGAGGGCGTCGACCCGGATGCCGGAGTGAACATGGGCCTGTACATGTATCCCGTGCTGATGGCGGCCGACATCCTGATGTTCAAGGCGCACTCCGTGCCGGTCGGACGCGACCAGATCCAGCACATCGAGATGGCACGCGACATGGCGGGCAGCTTCAATCACCTGTACGGCGAGCATTTCGTGCTGCCCGAGGCCGCCATTGACGCTTCGGTCGCTACCCTGCCCGGGCTGGATGGCCGCAAGATGAGCAAGAGCTACGACAACACCATCCCGCTGTTCGCGCCCACCACCGATCTGAAGAAACTGATCTTCTCGATCGTCACCGACTCCCGGGCGCCCGGCGAGCCCAAGGACGCCGACGGCTCGGCGCTGTTCCAGCTCTACCAGGCCTTTTCCAGCGCGGAGGAGACGCGCACGATGCGCACTGCCTTCGAGCAAGGGATTGCCTGGGGTGAAGCCAAGCAGGCGCTGTTCGACAGGATCGAGGCCACGGTCGCGCCGATGCGCACGCGCTACGAGGCCCTGATTGCCGAGCCCGAGCGCATCGAGAAGCTGTTGCACGAAGGGGCCGCCAAGGCACGCACGATCGCCACGCCCTTCCTTGCCGAGTTGCGCCATGCCGTCGGCCTGCGCCGGCTCTCCACAGTCGCCGGCGCGGCGAAGGCGGAAAAGGCCAAGGCTGCACTGCCGCAGTTCAAGCAGTACCGTGAGGCGGATGGGCGTTTCCACTTCAAGCTCGTCGACGCCGATGGCCGCCTGCTGCTGCAGGGCGAGGGCTTCGCCTCGCCGCGCGAGGCGGGTGCGGTGGTGGCCGCGCTCAAGGCGGGCGACGCCTTCGAGATGAAGGAGGCGGCGCTGTGGCTGGCAGGTGCGCAGGTCGCGGCGCTTGCGGACGACGTGGACGAGGCGGCGCTGCGCGCTGCGCTGGCGGCGTTCGCCGACGGAGGCGCGTAGCGGGTCGTGCAGTCCCGCGTGCGGGAAACCCGTTTGCCGGGTGTCCGACTCACCGGGCACCCAGCTTTGGCATCGGTGCCCGGCTTCGTTACCATCGGCGGTTCGTGTGCCGCTCCGCGCAAGGGGCGTGGCACAGTCTTCATCGCATTCGTCGAGGAGTCCCACTCATGATCGTCTTCGTCACCGGCGCCTCTGCCGGCTTCGGCGCCGCCATCGCGCGCAGCTTCGTCCAGGGAGGGCACCGCGTGGTCGCCACCGCCCGCCGCAAGGATCGACTGGATGCGCTCGCCGCCGAGCTCGGCGACGCGCTGCTGGCGGTGGAGCTCGATGTGCGTGACGCTGATGCGGTCGCTGCCGTGCCGGCGGCGTTGCCGGCGGGTTTCGCCGAGGTGGATGTGCTGGTCAACAACGCCGGGCTCGCGCTCGGCCTCGAGCCGGCGCACCAGGCCTCGCTGGACGACTGGCACACCATGATCGATACCAACTGCACGGGGTTGGTGCAGGTGACGCGGGCCTTCCTGCCCGGCATGGTGGCGCGCAATCGTGGTCACATCTTCAACCTCGGCTCCATCGCCGGGCGCTGGCCCTACCCGGGTGGCAACGTGTACGGCGCGACCAAGGCCTTCGTGCGCCAGTTCAGCCTCAACCTGCGCGCGGACCTGATCGGTACCGCGCTGCGCGTGACCGACGTGGAGCCGGGCTTGTGCGGCGGCACCGAGTTCTCCAACGTGCGCTTTCACGGCGACGACGACAAGGCGGCGAAAGTCTATGCCGACGTGCAGCCGCTGACCGCCGAGGACATCGCCGACTCGGTGTACTGGATCGCCACCCGGCCGGCGCACGTCAATATCAACACCATCGAGCTGATGCCGGTGGCGCAGGCCTTCGGTGCGCTGCCGGTGCACCGCGGCTGAGAGTCGGGGCAGGGGCGGGGTGTCGAAAGGGGCGCCCCGTGCTCAGGGGTGGAAGGGCCAGAACAGCGGGATCAGTGCGCTGCACAGTAGCCAGGTGAGAAGGTTCATCGGCAGGCCCAGGCGCGCGAAATCGGTGAAACGGTAGTTGCCTGCGCTGTACACCAGGGTGTTGGTCTGGTAGCCGATCGGGGTTGCGAAGCTGCAACTGGCGGCGAACATCACACCGACGACGAAGGGGCGCGGGTCCACGCCCATCTGCTGCGCCAGCCCGATCGCCACCGGGGTGAAGAGCACCGCGATCGCGTTGTTGCTCAGCGCTTCGGTCGCGATCGAGGTGATCAGGATCATCAGTGAGAGCATCATCCACGGCGACAGCCCGTCGCCGAACTGTGCGAGTTGCCCGGCAAGCATCTGGTCCAGTCCCGAGTTGCGCATCGCGATGCTGATCGCGAGCATGCCGAAGATCAGCACCAGGATCGGCCACTCGATCGATTTGTAGGCTTCATCGCTGGTGACGCAACCGGTGGCGATCACCACCGCGGCACCGATCAGCGCGAGGCCCTCGATCGGCATCACGTTCAGCGCGGCGAGCAGCATCACGCCGGCGAGGGTGGCCAGCGCGATCGGCGCCTTGTGGCGGCGGCTCGCCATCTGGCGGCCCTCGGTGATCGCGAACAGGTCGCCGTTGTCGCAGAAGCGCTTGATCTGCGCAGGCGTGCCTTCCACCAGCAGCACGTCGCCGCTCAGGAGCTGGAAATCGTCGCCGATCTGCGCGAACGAGGCGTCGCGGCGGTGCACGGCGACAAGATGGATGCCGTAGCGCGCAAGCAGATCCAGGTCGCGGATCGGGCGCTGAATGTAGCGCGAGGTCTGGCCGACGATGGCCTCGACCATCACCACGCCATGGCGGCGCAGCGTCTCGATGTCGTGCCCCGCGTCGGCCTGTAGCCCGACGGCGTCGGTGCAGCGCAGCGCGATCATTGCGTCGCTACGGCTGTGTACCACAACGCGGTCGCCGACCGCGATCCGGGTCTCAGGCGCCGGATCCTTCAGCTCCATGTCGTTGCGCACCAGGTTCAGTACCTTGATGGTTCCATTGGACAGGCGCGCTTCGCGCAACGTCTTGCCGGCCAGGTGTGAGCCCTCGGGTACGAAGAGCTCGGTCATGAACCAGCGCTCTGCGCTGCCGAACTGCTGGCTCAGGGTTTCGCGCACCGGGAGCACGCGCGGGGCCAACACCAGCATGAAGACGCTGCCCACGAGTGCGATCAGGATCGCGGGCAGGCTGATCTCGAACATCGAGAACGGCGCCAGCCCCTGCTCGCGCGCTACGCCGTCGACCAGGATGTTGGTCGAGGTGCCGACCATGGTGATCAGCCCGCCAAGGATGGTGGCGTAGGAGAGCGGGATCAGCAGGCGCGAGGGCGCGAGGCCCTGGCGGGCCGCTACAGCGATCACCGCAGGGATCATCACCATCACCACCGGTGTGTTGTTGATGAAGGGCGACACCGCCACGCAGGCCACGATCAGGGCCAGCAGCAGCCGGCGCTCTCCACCGCCCGCTGCCGCCGCCAGCCACTCGCCGAGCTGGTCGACGCAGCCGGTTCGCGACAGCGCCGCGCTGAGGATGAACAGGCAGGCGATCGTGATCGGCGCACTGTTGGAGAACACGCCGAGCACTTCTTTCGTCCCCAGCACGCCCGCGGCGAGCAGCACCGCGACCGCAGTCATCACTGCCACGTCGGGCTTCACCCATTCGCGCACGAAGGCTGCGAACAGGGCGATGAGTACGAGGCCGACAAGAAGCGGGGCGTGGATCTCCGGGATCAGCATGAGACGGGGAGAGGTTTGCAGAAGACGCAGCTTATCCCGGCCTTTATGCTTCACAAAGACTAAATTGCGCAGAGGTTATTCAAAAAGGTAATTTGAAGGCAGTTGCGCGCTCGACGTGAAACCCAGGGCCTAGCGCCGTGCAGCGGCCAGCCGCGCCTGTGCGGTGCGGTCCAGCTCGGCGGCGCGCTCGCGCAGGAAGCCCAGGAAGGCTCCGGCGAGCGGGGTGAGCTGCTTGCCCGCCGGGTACACCACCTGCCACTGTGTCTGCAGGGGGGTCTCCTTCACGCGCAGGACGGCGATGCCTTCGTCTGCAGCATGGGCAAGGGCGTGGGCGGATAGCAGGGAGAGCCCGAGCCCGCCGGCCACCGCCTGTTTCACCGCCTCGTTGCTGCCGAGTTCCAGACGGGGGCGTAGCACGAGGCCGTGCGCTGCGAAAAACTGCTCTGCGGCCTGGCGCGTGCCCGAGCCGTGCTCACGCAGCACGAATTCTTCTGCTGCGAGCGCCTCGATTGGAAGCCGCTCGCGGCTCGCCAGCGGATGATCGGCGGCCGCGACGACGACGAGGGGATTGGACAGGAAGGGCGTGGCGACCACCGGTGGCGCCTGGGGCGGGCGGCTCATGATGTACAGGTCGTCGAGGTTGTCGGTCAGGCGGCGGATCACCGCGTCGCGGTTGAGAACCACGAGCGAGACCTCGACGGCCGGTCGTTCGCGGCGGAAGTCCCCGAGCAGGCGCGGGATGAAGGTCTCCGCGGTGCTCACCACCGCCAGGCGCAGGCGCCCGACCACGTCACCGCGCAAGCCGGCGAGGCGTTCGTCGAGGGTCTCGAGCTCCTGCTCCAGGCGTTCCGCGGTTTCCACCACGAGCTTGCCTGCGGCCGTCAGGTGCAGGCGCCGGCCTATGCGCTCGAACAGCGGCAGCCTGACCTGGTCGGCGAGTTGGCGCAGCTGTGCGGACAGGGTGGGCTGGGCAAGGTGCAACCGCTGCGCCGCGCGGGAGACGGTGCCTTCGCGCGACACGGTGAGCAGCAGGCGCAGCTGATGGAAGGTGAGACGCATCGATGGAGAGGTAAAAGTGGTGATATAGAGAAAAGTCTATTTACATTACAACAATAAATCATTTTTCTGCATGTGTGCGCTGCGGCAGAATCTACGCGTCCGGTCGTAAAGGCCCCGTCGCAAGAACCTCCCCGCAAGGAATCCCACATGGTCGATGCAGTTCCCTTCTTCTTTGCCCTCGGTGCCGTCGCCTCCCTGGCCCGCTCCGGGCTGCGCCTGCCTGCAGCGGTCTTCGAAACCCTGTCGATCTATCTGCTGCTGGCGATCGGTCTGAAGGGGGGCGTGGAGATTGCGCGCTCGGAGAGCGCGACCCTGTGGCTGGATGCCCTGCTCGCGATCGGCCTGGGTGCAGCGATTCCGCTGTTCGTGTTCCCGCTCTTTCGCATGCGCTTCTCGCGTGCGGATGCGGCGTCGCTGTCTGCGCACTACGGCTCTGTGAGTATCGTGACCTTTGCGGTTGGCGCAGCAGTGCTGGCCGGACGCGGGGTCGAGGTCGAGGGGCATCTCGCCCTGCTCGCCGCGCTGATGGAAGCGCCAGCCCTGATCGTCGCCACCCTGATCGCCCGCTGGGGCGTGAAATCCGCGGATGGCAGTTCCACCGCGGGCGCGCTCGTGCATGAGGTGTTCGCAAACAAGAGCGTGGTGCTGCTTGGCGGCGGCATCCTGATCGGCTGGATCGCCGGGCCACAGGGGCTGGAGCCGCTGTCGCCGCTGTTCGTCGATCTGTTCAAGGGCGCGCTGTGCCTGTTCCTGCTCGAGATGGGCCTGATCGCGGCCGACCGATTGCCCGACCTGCGTCGCGCTGGTTTCTTCCTGGTGGCCTGCGGGCTTGCACTGCCGCCGGTGCTCGCGCTCGGAGGCTGGGCCGTGGCGCAGGCAATGGGCCTGGGGGTGGGCGGAACGGTGCTGATGATGACGCTCGCCGGCAGCGCTTCCTACATCGCGGCGCCGACCGCGATGCGCATCGCCGTGCCCGAGGCCAATCCCGCACTCGGGGTGGCCGCGGCGCTTGCGGTCACCTTCCCCTTCAATCTGCTGCTCGGGATTCCGCTATACCTGTGGTGGGCGCAGAAGATGGCGGGGGTTTGAGCAATGCGCCCGGGTCGCGCTCGCCGGATGGCGGCGCGGCCTGCGCCGCTGAGCCTTCGGCGTCTGCGCCCTCGTGCGCCAGATCGACGCCAGCCGGGAGCGTCGGCGGTGTCCCGGTTCGATCCTCGGAGTCCTCTGCGCTGAATGCGGCCGCGGCCTGGGCTGCGCCGGGCGCTGGAGCGGCTTCCGGGGCCAGAATCGTCTGTGGCTCCTCGGTATCGCCGTCGGCCGTGAGCGCTTCGTCCGGGGAGGCGTCCTGCGCGGTGCGCGGGCCCTGATCCTCGACCTTGTCTTCAACTGCTTCGGGGTCCTGAGCGCTCCCGGCGTTCTCGTCCGGTGTGACCATCTCGAGCACCTCCGGCGAGGTGCGCATCATCGGCGTGAACTGCGCGGGTTCGTCGACGATCTCGTCGGTGGTGCGACGCGAAAGGATGATCGCGAAGATCGCCAGCGGCACGAACGCCAGGCCCAGGTGCAGCGGTAGCGCGATGGCGCCGAAATGGCCCATCAGTGCGCCCGCGATGGCCGGGCCGGCCGCCGCGCCCACGCCGTGCAGGAACAGCACGCCGGTATTGCCGGCCAGGATCTCGTCCTGGTGCAGGTGGTCGACGAGGTGGGCCACCACGATGGGATAGACCGCGAATGCAGCGCCGCCGAACAGGAAGAGTCCGGCCAGGGTCACGTATTCGATGTGGCCGAGGAGTGCGACCAGGGTGCCGGACACCACGGCGCCGGCTGCTGCGACGCCGAGCACCAGGCGGCGGTCGCCGGAGTCCGAGAAGCGGCCCATCGGCCACTGCAGCACGGCGCCGCCGATGATTGCGGTGGTCATCAGTAGGCCGATGCCGGCCGCGTCCAGGCCGATGCGCTCGCCGAACACCGGCGTCAGGCTCCAGAACGCGCCCATCGACAGGCCGGACGAGAGTGCGCCGACGAAGGCGGCAGGGGCCGCACGCCAGATCATGCGCAGATTCAGGCGCGGGCGGCTGCCGATCTGTGGCTGTGGAAAGCGCGTCATCGTGACCGGCAGCAGCGACAGGCAGACGAACACCGCGGCGATCGCGAACAGGGTGAAGTTCTGCGGTGAATCCAGGCGCAGCATCTGCTGCGCAGCCGCCAGCGCAGCGAGGTTCACCACCATGTAGATGGCGAACACCTGGCCACGGCGCTCGGGCGCGGTCTGATCGTTGAGCCAGCTCTCGATGACGGCGTAGAAGCCCACCAGGCCCACGCCGGTGAATACCCGCAGGCCCATCCAGAACCAGGCATCCACGACCACCGCATGGAGCAGGATGCAACTCGCGACCGTGGCGCCGAAGAATGCGAAGGCGCGGATGTGGCCCATGCGCCGGATCAGCCGCGGCGCGACGAAGGTGCCGAGGAAGAAGCCGAGGAAGTAGGTCGAGCCGATGAGGCCGAGGGTGTTGTCCGAGAAGCCTTCCAGGCTGCCGCGCAGGGAGACCACGGTGTTGAGCAGCCCGGAGCCGAGCAGCAGGAGGGCGATGCCGGTGAGCAGGGCGCCGATGGGGACCAGGGTGCGGAGCATGGGCATTGCGGACACGACTGTCCGCCCCGTGTGGGGGCGGTCGCTGCGCCCGTGGAAGGATCGTCGGTGTCTGAATTCTAACAGGCGCGCCCAAACATGCCCCTGCGCGGGCCGTTTCAGCGTGGCCGGCGGGGTGGGCGCAAGTCCGGTGCGCGGGATTGTGCGGGTGTTGCGGCGCCGCATACCTTGCCAAGTGGCGGGGGTCTTGCAAGAATTGTGCGCGGCGCCAATCACGCGCCGTCTGCTTTACCCGGACCGACGCGGGGACGACCCCGCCCGCCATGCGCATGCACGCGGCGAACGTCGGCCTTTTTTTGCGGGACGACCCGCTGGATGAGGGTGTGCGCGAGAGATGCGTCCGCCCGAAGGGTTTCCCCTTGTCTGCCAAACCCAAGCTTCGCTCCTTCCCGGATCGCCTGCGCCAGATCGCAATGTTCGAGCTCGGCGGCCTGGTGCTGATCACGCCGCCCTTCGCCTGGGCAAGCGGGGTCCCGCTGACCGACTCCATCGGCTTGCTGGCACTGCTGGCCCTGGTCGCCGCGATCTGGAACGGCTGCTACAACACCAGCTTCGACTGGGTGGAAGGTCGACTTACGGGTCGCACCGCCGACCGTCGTCCGTTGCGGCTGCGCGTACTGCATGCGGTCGGTTTCGAGTCGGGCCTGCTGGTGATGACCCTGCCGGTCATCGTCGCGTGGACCGGCATGGGCTGGGTCGATGCGCTCATCGCGGACATCGCGCTGGCGATCACCTACACCCTCTACGCTTTCGTATTCAACCTCGGCTATGACCGCTTCTTCCCGATCCAGCCGGTCCGGGACAGGCTGCCGGACCCGGTTTCGGTGGAGCGCTGAGAAATGGCTCCATCGAACGGTCTGGATACGCTCGGCGCCGTTGCCGCAGCAGACCTCCGCAGGCTGAACACCTTCGGCCTGCGCGCGCGCGCCGCGTGCCTGGTCAAGGTGCGCAGTGTCGCCGACGTGCGCGCGGCCATCGCCACACAGCAGTGGCGTACGGGGCGCCGACTGGTGCTAGGGGGGGGCAGCAATCTGGTGTTCACCGGCGATTTCGACGGCACGGTGCTCAAGGTCGAGATCCACGGCCGACGCCTGCTGCGCGTCGATGACGAGGGTTGGACGATCGAGGCCGGGGGCGGCGAGTGCTGGCACGACTTCGTGCGCTGGACGCTCGACCAGGGCTGGCCGGGGCTGGAGAACCTGTCGCTGATCCCGGGTACGGTCGGCGCCGCGCCGATCCAGAACATCGGCGCCTACGGCCTGGAGTTGGCCGATCGCTTCGAGTCGCTCGATGCGGTCGATCTCGATACGGGTGCCCTGCGGATGTTCGACCTGGCGGCCTGCGGGTTCGGCTATCGGGACAGCGTGTTCAAGCGCAATCCGGGCAGGTGGCTGGTGAGTACGGTGCGCTTTCGCCTGCCGCGGCCATGGCAGCCGCTCACCCGCTACGCAGACCTCGCGCTCGAGCTTGCGGCGCGCGGTTGCAGCGCACCTGAGGCCCGGGCCGTCTCGGATGCGGTGATCGCGGTCCGGCGCCGCAAGCTGCCGGACCCCGCCGAGATCGGCAATGCCGGCAGCTTTTTCAAAAACCCGGTGGTCGACGCAGAACGATGCGCCCGGCTGCTGGCCGCCCACCCGGGCATGCCACACTACCCCCAGGCCGCCGGGCAGGAGAAGCTCGCTGCTGGCTGGCTGATCGAGCAGGCTGGCTGGAAGGGGCGAAGCCTAGGGCCGGTAGGCAGCTATTCCCACCAAGCTCTGGTGCTGGTGAACCACGGTGGCGCCACGGGGGGCGATGTGCAGCGTCTGGCGCAGGCCATCATGGCCGATGTGGAAGCACGCTTCGGCGTGTGCCTCGAGCCCGAACCCGTCTTCGTCTGAAAGGGCGTGTTGTCGCCAGTCCCGGCTCCCGCCCGCTACTTTCCCGCTCGTATAGATGATGCCCAAAAACGAATCCGCCGCTCGACTCTCCGCCCTCGGTGCCTCCCCTTCTCTCTCTCCCCCAGCCTCTGCACCCGTGCTCGCAGCGTTGCGTGCTGAGTTCGGCACCGAAGTGCTCTCCGGTGCCGAGGTCGACCCCCGACACTGCACGGACTGGAGCGCCTTGCCGGGTGGCGAGCCGCTGGCCGTGCTGCGCCCGCGCAGCACGGACGAGCTTGCACGCATGCTTGCGCTGTGTAACGCGCATGGTCAGGCCGTGGTGGCGCAGGGTGGGCTCTCGGGGCTGGTGGGGGGGGCGGTGCCGTGCGGGGGCGAGGTCGTGATCTCGCTCGAGCGCATGAACCGGATTGAAGCGATCGACGTGGATTCCGGCACGGTGACCGTGCAGGCGGGCGCGGTACTGCAGACGGTGCAGGATGCGTGCCGTGACGCAGGTGCGCTGCTCGCCATCGACCTCGGTGCGCGCGGTTCGTGCCAGATCGGTGGCAACGTGGCGACCAACGCCGGCGGCAATCGCGTGATCCGCTACGGCAATACGCGCGACTCGGTGCTGGGGCTGGAGGTCGTGCTGGCGGATGGCACCGTGCTCGACATGATGAACCGCATGGTCAAGAACAACGCCGGTATCGACCTGAAGCACCTCTTCATCGGCAGCGAGGGGCTGCTCGGTGTCGTCACGCGTGCGGTGCTGAAGCTGCAGCCCTTGCCGCGCGCCACCTGCACCGCGCTGGTGGCGGTGCCCGACTTCGATGCGGCGCTACGCTTTCTGCGCCATGCGCAGCAGAGTCTGTCCGGGCAGGTGAGCGCGTTCGAGATCATGTGGCGCGACTACTTCGAGGCCGCGCTTGCTGCGACGGGTAGCCGGCGACCGCTCGGGGACGACCACCCGGTCCTGGTGCTGATCGACATGCAGGGTGGCCAGCCGCAGACGGACACGCGACGTTTCGAGGCAATGCTGGAAGAGGCGCTGGCGGAGGGGTTCCTGCTCGATGCGGCGCTGGCGCAGTCGGTGGCCGATGCCGAGGCGCTGTGGGCGATCCGCGATGGAATCGCCGAGATCGTGCGCGACTACGCGCCGACGCTGAACTTCGACGTCTCGGTGCCGGTGGCGGAGATCGGCGCCTGCGCACAGGCCGTGCGCGAGAACCTGCAGGCCGGCTGGCCGGCGCTGCCCGCGCTGTTCTTCGGTCATGTGGGCGATGGCAACCTGCATGTGCTGGTGGGCCGTGTGCCTGAGGACGCAGCGACACGGCATGCGATCGAGGAAGCGGTCTATGGCGTAGTGCGCCGCCGCCGCGGATCGGTGTCTGCCGAGCATGGCATCGGCGTGCTCAAGCGCGACTGGCTGCACTATTCGCGCAACGAGGCCGAACTGGTTCTGATGCGCAGCCTCAAGGCGACGCTGGACCCGAAGGGCATCCTCAACCCGGGCAAGATGCTGTGAGCGCGATCGGGGCTAGATGACCTGGCGGGGGTGCTCGATCACTATCTGATAGACGAGGCTCTTGATCTGCATGCGGTCGGTGGGTGACAGATCACGGAAATCGACGCCATATTGGTACTCGACGTCGTCCTCGCCCTCCGCCGCGCCTTCCTGAACGTTGCGGATGTCCGCCGCCACGTCGATGACCGACTCCACATCATGGAGCTTGGTCTCGAAGCGCAGCCGCACCAGCCCGCCCTCCTCGCCGAGCGGGACGAGGCTGTGGATCAGGGCGCCGGTGGCGCTGAGGTTGAGCAGGGTTCCCTGAGCCATTTCGCCGCCGTCTCCCTTCCCGACCTGGGCGGGAATGCTGGTGCGCACCCGCACCGCCTTGCGGATCAGCGTGCCCTGGGCCTTGGTCGGAAAGCTCAGGTGCAGGTAATCGAAAGGCAGCTTGCACGCGCGCAGTACCGAGGCTCGGAAGGCGAAGGCGCTTTGGCGCGAGAAGGCGCGCACGATGACCAGGTCGTTCTCGATCAGTGCGATCCGGTTCCGCCCCGCGGCCGGTGCCGTCACCATCAGGCTGACGCCTTCCAGGTAGCCCAGTACGCGCACGAAGGCGCGCTGCATGCCGGTCGAGGCGGAGCACTCGATCTGCAGCCGGTCGCCAACCGCCAGGCGCATGTCTTCAAAGCTGAAACTGCTGCTCGCTTCTTGTTCTTTTTCGATTGTTCGCTCGGTCATCGTAGTCGCGCTGCAGAAAGGAGTGCGGGAAAGGTCAGAGGTTTGCCGCGCCTCGCATTGAATCGGTCGAGGCCCGAATGCGCAAGTGCATATTGCGCATTTCGGATACTGCGGGCGGATAGCGGCTGGAAAAGCCGGACACCTGGAGCGTCCGGGCGATCTGAATGTGCATTGCGGTGATGTATGATCCGCGCTCTTCTTTCGTGCCCGCTCTCCGCCTGGCGCCGATTCGCATTGTTTGGTGCGTCGGCTGGAGACGCTGCGCAGGACGGCATTTTTGGGCAGTTGAACGATCACCCTGGACCGCAGGTACCGCATGAGCACGGCTCCCTATCCCCTGTTCCTCGCATGCGCCGCTGTGCTGGCGGGAATGCCGATGGCGACCCAGGCCGCGAACTGGTACGACAACGCCGTCACCTACGTCCGCGGCACCGAGTTTACCGAGCCAGGCAACCGGCGCGAGGTGCGCAAGGACATCGTGCAGTTCACCCATGCGAGTGGCTACGCGCTCGGACAGAATTTTCTCAGCCTCAAGGCCCTTCGCTCCGACGCGACCGACCCGAAGAAAGGGCACAGCCGTGGCGCGACCGAGGTATATCTCGCCTACCGTCACCAACTCCACCTGGGCAAGGCGTTCGAGCGCAGCTTCGCGTTCGGGCCGGTGAAGGAGGTGGCCCTGAGCGCTGGCTTCGACCTCAACACCAAGGACACCGCGTTTTCGCCGCGCAAACGCTTCGTCGTGGTCGGCCCCACCTTCAAGTTCGACGTGCCCGGCTACCTTGACCTGAGCCTGATGGTGGGCAAGGAGTGGAACCGCTGCCGGCTCGGCGCGCCGGTCTGTCCGAAGCGCGAGATCGGCTTCGATCCGCAGTGGGTGGTCAATCTGGTGTGGGGTATTCCGTTCCGGGCCGGCTCGGTGCCGCTGCAGTTCGAAGGCTTCCTCGCCATCAACGGCGAGAAGGGGCGTGACTACGCCGGCACCCGCACCGGCACCGAGACCCTCATGCGTACTGCGCTGATGATTGATGTCGGGCAGATGGCCTGGGGCCGGAAGAAGTCCCTGCTCGTCGGCATCGGCTATGAATACTGGCGCAACAAGCTCGGCAACCAGACGTATCCCGATGGGCGCCCGCTTCCGGGTATCGACACCGACGCGCCGACGCTGCAGGTCGCCTGGCATTTCTGAACGCCGATGTCCGTGTCTGGCGCCGCTCCGTCTTGCCCGGCCTGCCCGGTGTGTCTGGACCCCGCGCCGCGACCCTTCATCACGGTGGGTGGGCGTGACTACTGGCGCTGCGAGATCTGCGAGGCAACCTTCCTCGTGCCTGCGCAGCGACCGGCGCAGGCCGATGAGCGGGCGGAGTACCTGCTGCATGCGAACGATCTTCAGGACATCGGCTACCGGCGCTTCCTGTTCCGTCTGGCCGAGCCCTTGCTGGTGCGCCTGCCGCCGGCTTGTGACGGACTTGACTACGGCTGCGGGCCTGGGCCTGCGCTGGCGACCATGCTGCGCGAAGCGGGGCATCGGGTGGCGCTCTATGACCCCTTCTTCGCACCTGATGCAGCCGTGCTCATGCGCCGCTACGACTTCATTACCTGCACCGAGGTGGCCGAGCACTTCCATGATCCTGCGACCGAGTTCAGCCGCTTTGACCGCATGCTGCACCCCGGGGGCTGGCTGGCGCTGATGACCTGCTTCCAGACCGACGATGCGCGCTTCGCAAACTGGCACTACCGGCGCGACCCGACCCACGTGGTGTTTTACCGCGAGGCCACCTTCCGCCACATCGCCCGCCTGCTCGGCTGGCAGTGCGAGATTCCGTGCAAGGATGTGGTGCTGATGCAGAAACCCGGCGCGGCGCATGCAGTTTAGGCGCGTTGCGCCGCTACTGTATGGGGGGGCGCTTACTCCGGAACGCAGATCTTCCCTTTCGAGGCGGCCGCCAGCGTCTTCACGCTCAGCAGCGCCACGACTGCGGTGAGCACCGCGAGCAACAGCCAGGCGAGCGAGGTGTAGAAGCCCAGCCCGCTGCGCACGCCCATCTCGAAGCTCGCCAGCGTCATCGCCGCGAGCGGGAAGGAGTAGGCCCAGCCCGAGATCGCGAACGGCAGGCGGAAGAAGCGCAGCGCGTTGCTTGCCAGCAGCAGGGTGAGGAAGAGCGCGGTGAAATAGAGCACGCGGGCAAAGACGTCGAGGCCGTCGATCAGCGCCACGTAGGCGAGGAAGCCGGCAGCCGGCGGCGCGATGAGGATGAACAGCGTCGGCGCGAGGCGGGCCGGCAGTGGCTCGTTGAAGAACAGGCGGTGCAGGATGATGGTCATCAGCACCAGCCAGAAGACCACTCCGATGCTGAAGAAGAACCAGCTCACATCCACTGGTGCGAAGCCCACGCCAGCGATCGGCACCAGGATGTTGCCCACCACCGGGATGAACCAGGCCGGGTTGGCGTGCTCGAGCTTGTAGCGAGGGTGGTGGATCCAACTGCTCATCGCGGCGAGCGTGAACGCAAGGTGCAGCGCCGCCCCGAGGCCCCAGATCCACGCGGCCGTACCCGGCATGTCGCGCCCCCAGGCCACGGAGAGCAGGATCAGGCCGATGGATATGGCGGGGAAGAAATTCAGTTTCACCGGATGCATCCAGTCGGCACGCACCGCCTGAGGGCGGCGCAGTAGCTTGCTCGCATACACCGCGAGCAGGAACAGGAAGATGCCTGAAGCGAGCAGGCGCAGCAGGTCGCCGATGGCTTCGGGGGCGCCCGATACGTGGTGGGCCTTGATCCAGGCGAGAGCGAGTCCGGCGAGGCCCATCACGATCGAGAACAGGGCGACCGGAAAATGCGTCAGCCGGTCAAGGGGCTCGGCGGCTGCAGATGTGGATGGTGCGGGCGCAGCGGGGGCGGACGGAATGGCGGACGGAACAGGGGCGTTCATCGTGAGGCTCCGGCTAGCGAAGTTCGGGGTAGGTCTTCCTGAGTTGGCCGTCGGCGAAGAATGCGCCGAGCGGAAGCAGCGCTCCGATCAGCAGCATTGCACCGAGCGAAGGCTTGAGCGCGCCGCGAACGAGTGCTGCGATGGTGCTGATCGCCAGTGACAGGAACAGCACGCCGTGTACGGGGCCGAGGAGCTTTACGCCGATCGGCTGATCCAGCATGTACTTCACCGGCACCGCGACGAAGACGAGCATGAGCAGGGCGATGCCGTCGGCGAAGGCCAGACGGTGAATCAGTTTGCGATGCGTGGACACGGGTACTCCTGTTACGGAAATGGGTGCCGCGCCATCGCCGGCGGTGTGGTTCCATTGGAACGTCCGTCAGCTGGCGCGGCCTGGGGTGGGGGCGGTGGATCACGACTCGCCGAACCTCGCGGTGCGGACGGAGACGCAAACCTTGCGCTGGGCCGACTATGTTGTCGGCTTCCTGCGCGCTTCCACACGCAAGCCGCGTGCCAGCAGTTGAGGTTTTCCTGGGCGGCGCTCGCACACGATGGTGTGGCTGGGGTTTGGCGTGGCAGGGCCTGGCAGGCAGTAATGGCAGTCTGCCGAAAGCAGACAAATTTGACGTAGCCATGACGCAGTCTGACGCAATGCGTGGCAGTTGTTTGCTGCGATCCTGGCTGAGGCGCTGAAAACCGGCCACGTTTTCACGGGTTTCGTGGCACCCAAATTGCTTCACTCCGGACATGAACGACAACCGCACTCGACCCCTCGTTTTCCGGGCCGCCGGATTGATCTCCCTCGCATGTGTCGGGCTGGCGATGGAGCGCATCGCACCGGCTTCGGAGCACGAATGAACGCGATCTCCCTTTCTCCCCTGGATCGGCTGCCGGCGCATGCGCGCGCGGTGGTGCGCGAGCTGTCCGGCGGCAACGAGTTCGCCAGCCGGCTCGCGGCGATGGGCATGGTGCTGGGCGCATCGGTCGAGGTGATGCAGAACAGCGGCCGCGGCCCGATGCTAGTGCGCGTGCGCGACACCCGGCTTGCGCTCGGTCGGGGCGAGGCCAACAAGGTCCTGGTCGAGGCGTGCCCGACATGAGCGCAGCGGCAAGCGGACGCGAGCGCGTGCTCATCGGCCTCGCCGGACAGCCCAACGTCGGCAAGACGACGGTGTTCAACCTGCTCACCGGGCTCGAGCAGCACGTCGGCAACTGGGCCGGCAAGACCGTGGAGCGCGCCGAGGGCACCGTCCGCCATGAGGGCGTCGAGGCCACGCTGGTGGACCTGCCCGGCACCTACAGCCTCACCGCCAATTCTCCCGAGGAGCGCGTCGCGCGTGATTTCCTGATCTTCGAGAAACCCGACGTGGTGATGGTGATCGCCGACGCCTCGGCGCTTGAGCGCAGTCTCTATCTGCTCGCCGAGCTGCTCGCGCTCGGGCTCGATACGCCGATCGTGCTCGGACTCAACATGACCGACGTCGCCGCCTCGCAGGGCATCGACATCGACCCCGGGGTGTTCGCGGCGGCGCTCGGCCTGCCGGTGGTGCCGCTGGTTGCGCGGCGGGCGCAAGGCGTGGCGGTGCTCGTCGGCACCGCGTTGCGTCTGGCCGTTGACCCATCGGCATGCAAGCCGGTGCGTCCGGAGATCGCCGCGCCGCACCGCGAGGTGCTCGCCGCGGTGCATGCACTGCTTGAGGGGCACGTGCCCGCCCCCTATCCGGCGCACTGGGTGGCGATGAAGCTGCTCGAGGGCGACGGTGAGCTCATCGACCTGGCACGCCAGTGGGCGCCCGAGCCGGTGTGGGCGCAGATCGAGGCCCTGCTCGGAGAGCACGAGGACGCGGTGCTCGACATCGCCGCGGGGCGCTACGAGTGGATCGAGCGCATGGCGCGCGCCGCGGTGCGACGCCCCCGCCTCGGCCAGGTGAGCCTGACCGACCGGCTCGACCGCATCGCCCTGCATCCGGTGTGGGGCCTGGTGCTGCTGATGGGTGTGTTCGCGCTCATCTTCGGGCTCACCTTCGAGCTCGCCGGGCCGGTGCAGGACTGGCTCGAGAGCGGGCTGATCGAGCCGCTCGGCGTCTGGCTGGGCGAGCGCCTGGCGAACGCGCCGCCCTGGGTCTCGGGCCTGCTCATCGACGGGGTGCTCGGCGGCGCCGGTACGGTGATCACCTTCGTGCCGCTGCTGGCGGTGTTCTTCGCCGCGCTCGCGCTGCTCGAGGACACCGGCTATTTCGCCCGCGCGGCCTACGTCATGGACCGCTACATGCACCGCATGGGCCTGCACGGCAAGAGCTTCCTCCCACTGTGCCTGGGTTTCGGCTGCAACGTGCCGGCGGTGATGGGCGCGCGCGTGATCGACTCGCCCAGCGGCCGCCTGCTCACCATCCTGCTTGCGCCGCTGGTGCCGTGCAGCGCGCGCCTGCTGGTGCTCGCGTTTCTCGCACCGGTGTTCTTCGGCGATGTGGCGCTGGCGGTGACGCTCGCCTTCATCGGTGTGAACCTGCTGCTGGTGGCGGTGGCGGGGAGCCTCTTCAACCGCTCCCTGTTCCGCGGCAAGCGCGTGTTCTTCATCATGGAGATGCCGCTCTATCACGTGCCCAGTGTGCGTACCATCGGGCGCTTCGTGCGCCGGCACGTGATCGCCTTCCTGCGCAATGCGGGCAGCCTGATCCTGATCTTCTCGGTGGTGCTGTGGGCGCTCGCCTACTTCCCCGGTGAGGGGCTGGAACAGAGCTGGCTCGGCCGCTTCGGCCAAGGCATCGCGCCGGTGAGCGAGCTGCTCGGCCTCGACTGGCGGCTCATCGTCGCGCTGCTGGCGAGCTTCGTCGCCAAGGAGAACGCCATCGCCGCACTTGGCATCCTGTACGGTATCGAGGGCGAAGGCCAGGCGCTGGCCGAGGTGCTCTCGGCGAGCATCCCGGTGGGTTCGGCGCTGGCCTTCCTCACCGCGACCATGTTGTTCATCCCCTGCGTGGCGACGCTGGTCGTGATGCGCACCGAAACGGGCAGCTGGCGCTGGCCGATGGTGAGCGTGGCACTACACCTCGCGTTGTCGATCGCGGGCGCAATGGTGGTGTATTGGGGGTGGATGGCGCTGGCCGCGGCCTGAAGGCCGGGCCGGTCCCACGGCGGGGCTGGTGTCCTGCCGGTACAGACGGTCCGGTGGTGCTCAGCCCACATGCGAGCGCGCCCAGCGCACGATGTCGGCGGCGGCCATGGCGCCCGCCTGGCGGGCGATCTCGCGGCCGCCACGGAACAAGGCCAGTGTTGGGATGCTGCGGATGCCATGGCGTGCGGCGATGGCCTGGTGGGCTTCGGTATCCAGCTTGGCAACGCGGAACTGTGGCTCGAGCATGCTCGCCGCCTGCGCGAAGGCGGGCGCCATCATGCGGCAGGGGCCGCACCAGGGTGCCCAGAAATCCACCAGCACCGGGATGTCGTTGCGGCCGATGTGGCGGTCGAAGTGGGGGCCGTCGAGCTCGAGGGGCTGGGCGGTGAAGAGCGGTTGCCTGCACTGGCCGCATGCTGGGTTTTCGCCCAGGCGCGCGGCAGGAACGCGGTTGACCGCGTGGCAGTGCGGGCAGACGAGGTGCAGGGCTTCGGACATGACAGGCACTCCGTAAAAGTCAGCCTTTGCTCATATCGGTGCGGGGCGCCGCAAGTTCAAGCCGTCCCGTTCTTGTTTGCCTTTGCGGGCCGCCGGGGAGGCGTGCCCACGCCATCCTGCTCCATCTGCATGCGCAGGTCATGTGCGTGCGCACGTGCCTGCCTGAAGACGGCGTCGGCCTCCTCCGGGTCGAAGTCGCTCGCATAGCGCTTTTTCACCCCCTGCTCGTTGAGCAGCAGGTGGATCGACGGTGCCACGCCGCGCTCGGTGAGGCTGCTCTTCGTGCATTCCAGCGCACAGCCGTCGAGCGCCAGAATGGGGCGGCCCGAGCGCGCAATCCTGACCAGCGCCGGCACGTTGCCGCCGACGCCGGCGATGCACGACATCTCCGCCTCGCCTTCATGGTCCAGGCGCAGGGCGACGTGGTTCGCCATCTGCGCGGCGCTGGAGCAGCCCGAGCAGGCGTAGACGAGCGGAAGGTTCTTCTTGCGGCCGGCCATGCGGCAGTCCTCGCGGAGAAGTTGGATGCGGTGGAAGTGTACGCCCACCGGCTGTGGGTACCAAGCCTGGGGATAGCCCACAAGGCGCAGGCAGGCAGCATGCGACGCGGGGGTTACAATTCGACCATCATCTGCTCATCCATTCCTATCCGTGCCCTCAAGACGAAAGCTCTATCGCGGGCGAAACCCTGCACGTGCCCAGAGCATCGCCGAGCTGCGCGCCATGGCGGAACATCGGCTGCCGAACTTCTGCCTCGAGTATGTCGAGGGCGGCGCCGACGACGAGCTCACGCTGGCGCGCAATCGCAGCGCGCTCGATGAGGTTTTGCTCTTGCCGCGTACGCTGGTCGATGTGTCGCAGCGCTCCCTCGCAGTGCCGCTGTTCGATGTGGACATCGCACTGCCCGCGATCATCGCGCCGACCGGTTTCAACGGGCTGCTGACGCACGCAGGTGACCGCGTGCTGGCCGAGGCGGCGAAGGTGGCCGGCATTCCGTTCTGTCAGAGCATGGTATCGACGGTGGCGCTGGAGGAGATCGCCGAGATCGGCGTGCGCCACTGGATGCAGATCTACCCTTTCAAGGACCGCGACAACCTTGCCGCGGTAGTGAAGCGGGCCGAGCTCGCTGGCTGCGAGGCGATCGTGCTTACCACTGACGCTTCGGTGTTCGGTAACCGCGAGTGGGACCGGCGCAACTACCGCGCGCCGATGAAACTCAGCTGGGGCAACGTGTTCGATGTGGCCCGGCATCCTGCCTGGGTTTGGGATGTGCTCGTGCCGCACGGCATGCCGCGCTTTCGCAACCTGGGCGACTTCCTGCCGCCCGGCATGGACAGCGCGAAGAACGCCGCAGCCTTCCTCGCCGCGCAGATGGATACCTCGCTCACCTGGGAGGACGTGTGCTGGCTGCGCGCCCTGTGGCCGCGCAAGCTGCTGGTGAAGGGCGTACTGCTGCCTGAGGATGCGCTGCGGGCGAAGGAGGCGGGCGCGGACGGTGTGGTGGTGAGCAACCATGGCGGCCGGCAGCTCGATGGTGCCCCGGCGCCGATCGAGACACTGGCTGCGGTGCGTCAGGCGGTGGGCGCGGAGATGACGGTGATCGTGGACAGCGGTTTCCGGCGCGGCAGCGATTTCGTCAAGGCGCGCGCGCTCGGCGCGGATGCGGCGATGTCAGGGCGTGCGACGCTCTACGGACTGGCTGCGGCGGGCTCGGCCGGTGCTGCGCGGGGGCTGGACATCCTGCGCAGCGAGATGGAGCGCACGCTCGGTTTGATCGGCTGTGCGCGCATGCGTGAGGTGGACGCGCGCTTCGTCGGCCGCGGCTGACGTCCGTGGGAGCGGCCATGGCCGCGAAAACTGCCGCAAGAGGGTGGATGTCCGCAGGCAAGCCCGCGCCCACGGTGAAATCGGCCGTCGGCTCCCGCGGACAGTTGCTTGCAATGACGCGTGGGTGCGATGGCGAGTCTCAGACGCCCCAGACCACCGGGGCTTCCTCGTGCAGCGACGCTTCCATCATGTTCAGCAAGGGCCAGGCGCGCTGGGCGAGCCCGACGGGTGCGGCCATGCCCGCGTGACCGGCTTCCTTCTCCGTCTGCTCGTGGTCGGGGTTGCGCTGGCGTTCGAGCTCGGCCTCACGGGCGCGGTCTTCCTCGATCGCGGCCTTGAGCCGTGCGATGGCGTCGGGCAGTTGCTGGGCGGTGATGATGCCCTGGGCGTCGAGCGGATCCTTGCCGACGATCTTGATGAGTTTCTTCGCAGCATCGCCGAACATGATGACGTCTGCGCTGGCGTGGGACTTGAAAGTAACGAGCATATCGATCTCCCTTGGGCTCAGAGGCCCTTGACGGCGTAGATGCCGGGCGCGTTGCGCCAGTAGCCCTTGTAATCCATGCCGCAGCCGAACAGGAAGCGGTCCGCGATGTCGAGGCCGGAAAAGTCCGCGCGCATGCCCGGGGCGGCCTTGCGCTCGTGCAGCTTGTGCACCAGCACCGCGGACAGCACCTCGGCGGCGCCTTCTTCCTTCAGGTGTTCGATGATGGCCTTGAGCGTGTGGCCTTCATCGAGGATGTCGTCGAGCACCAGCACGGTGCGTCCGCGCAGGTCCTGCGTGGGGCGTACCCGCCAGTCGAGCAGTGTGCCCTGCAGCGCGTGGCCGTAGCGGGTGGCGTGCAGGTAGGCGACCTCGAGCGGGAAGGGCAGGCGCGGCAGGATGCGGCCGGCGAGGATGAGGCCGCCGTTCATTACCGCATAGACGAGCGGGTTGGTGCCGGCCAGGCGCGCGGTGATCTCCACGGCCATGCGGTCGAGGGCGGCTTCGACGGTGCCTGCATCGGCGAGGCAGTCGGCTTCGTCGAGGGCGCGGCGGATTTCTTCGAGGTCGAGAGACATGGGCTGAATCCTGCAGGCGTTCGAGCTGCGTTCAATTCGGCCCCGCATTTTAGCCGTTTGCAGCGTCGGGGTGCTTGTGCGCCATGCGACGGCGCGGTAAAAGAAGGCGCATCATCGCTGCCGCCCGGAAACCGCCATGCCCATCCACGAAATCCGCCATCCGCTCGTGCGCCACAAGATCGGCCTGATGCGCGAAGGCGACATCAGCACCAAGAAATTCCGCGAGCTCACCGCCGAGCTCGCCCGTCTGCTGGCCTACGAGGCGTGCCAGGACTTCCCGCTCGAGGCGGTCGAGATCCAGGGCTGGGCCGGGCCGGTCGAGATCGAGCAGATCAAGGGCAAGAAGGTCACCGTGGTGCCCATTCTGCGTGCCGGCCTGGGCATGCTGGACGGCGTGCTCGACATGGTGCCGAGCGCCAAGGTAAGCGTGGTCGGTATCGCACGCAACGAGGAAACCCTGCAGCCCGCGCCCTACTTCGAGAAATTCGTCGGCCAGCTGAATGAGCGCATGGCGCTGATTATCGACCCCATGCTCGCCACCGGCGGCTCCATGGTGGCCACCGTAGACATGCTCAAGCGCAAGGGCTGCACCCACGTGCGCGCGCTGGTGCTGGTGGCGGCGCCCGAGGGCATCGCACTGATGAACGAGAAGCACCCCGACGTCGACATCTACACCGCAAGCATCGACAGCCACCTCAACGAGCACGGCTACATCATCCCCGGCCTGGGCGACGCGGGCGACAAGATCTTCGGCACGCGGCACAACTGAGGCTGTGGCGACGGCAGGCGCGTGTGCGGCTGCCGCCACCGCATCATCACCGTTTCATCGATAACGACAACCATGCCGGCTGCGCGGCACCCCGGCCGCGTGCGTCCGGCGGAGAACCCTCATGCGTGAAATTCCCATCCAGTCTGCCGAGCCCCTGTGGCGGCAGGTCATTTCCGGCGCCCAGATCCTGTTCGTCGCCTTCGGTGCGCTGGTGCTGGTGCCGCTGCTCACCGGGCTGAATCCCGCGCTCGCATTGCTCGGCGCGGGGGTCGGTACGCTGCTGTTCCAGTTCATTACCGGGCGTCAGGTGCCGATCTTCCTCGGCTCCAGCTTCGCCTTCATCGCGCCGATCATCTTCAGCATCCAGACTTGGGGCATCCCCGCCACCATGGGCGCGCTCGCTTGCGTATCGCTGATGTATTTCGTCTTTGCCGGCCTGGTGTGGAAGCATGGTGCCGACATCGTGCACCGCTACATGCCGCCGGTGGTGGTGGGGCCGATTATCATGATCATCGGTCTATCCCTCGCCGCCGTGGGCGTCAACATGGCGATGGGGCGCAGTGGCGACGGCAAGATCGAGCTCGTGCCCTACGCCACTGCGCTTATCGTGGCAGGGATCTCCTTCGGGACCACGGTGCTGGTTGCGGTGTTCGCGCGCGGCTTCCTGAAGCTGGTGCCCATCCTGTGCGGGGTGGGGGCGGGCTACCTGGCGGCGATCCTGTTCGGACTGGTCGATTTCGCTGCGGTGGGGGCGGCGCCCTGGTTCGTGATGCCGCAGTTCGTCACCCCGAGCTTCGAGCTTGCCGCGGTGCTGTTCATGCTGCCCGTGGCGCTGGCGCCGGCGATCGAGCACGTCGGCGACGTGCTCGCGATCGGCGGCGTGACTGGAAAGGACTACACCGAGAAGCCCGGTCTGCACCGCACCCTGGCGGGCGACGGAGCCGGCGTGCTGTTCGCGGGGCTGATCGGCGGCCCCCCGATCACCACCTACTCGGAAGTGACCGGCGCGGTCACGCTGACCAAGAACTTCAACCCGGCGATCATGACCTGGGCGGCGGTGCTGGCGGTGATCCTCGCCTTCTTTGGCAAGTTCAACGCGCTGCTGGCCTCCATTCCGGTGCCGGTGATGGGGGGGATCATGATGCTGATGTTCGGCTCGGTGGCGAGCGTGGGCCTGAACACGCTGATCAAGGCGCGCGTGGATCTGGAAGAGCCGCGCAACCTGGTGATCGTGTCTTCGGTGCTGGTGATGGGGATCGGCGGTCTGGCGCTGAACTTCGACGGCATGACGCTGCAGGGCGTCAGCCTGTGCGGCGTCGTCGCGGTGTTGCTGAACCTGATCCTGCCGAAGGCTCGAGCCGGCGTCTGATCAGCGCCAGCAGCCCGCGCAACAACGGCACCGCGGCGGGCAGCAGGGCGGACAGTTGGCCGCCGCGCACCTGGCGCACCAGCAGCCAGCCCACCCAGGCGCGCTTGGCCAGGCGCAGCGTGAACCGCGGCCGCACCAGCAGCACGGTGATCAAGGCCACCGATAGCACCGGAATGCGCTCCTTGGCCCATGCGAGGTGCTCGCGCAGGCCATCGGCGCGATCTAGGGCGCCGTCGATGCCGTCGAGCCGGCGCGAAAGATCCTCGCGCTGCGCGTCGGCACGCAGTTGAAGCTTCTGCTTGCGCAGCGCGAGGTCGAGGTGGCGGGTGTCCATGCGTGGGCGTGGAGCTCAGTCCGGTTTCCGGAGGGCGGCGCGGTCGCGTGCGAGTTCGGCGAGGCTGGCAGAGAACAGCTTCGTGCCTGCGCGGAAGGCACGCGCCGCGTTGCTCGCGGCCAGCAGCCCGCCGCCGATGCAGATCGCAGTGGAAATACCGAGCGCGAGCAGGCGGTGATCCTCCCAGAACAGCACGGTCAGGAAGATCATCACGAACACCAGTCCGAAGCCGAGCAACAGCCCGGCCAGCACGGTGTTCAGCGCCAAGCCGGTGAGACGGAGCTTCTCTTCCTGCAACTCGACCGCGAGCAGTTCGAGCCGCGTCTGCGCCGTCTGCAGGCCGGCGTCGAGGATGCCGTGCAGGCTGTCGGCCAGGCGCGGCCGAGGTCCGTCGCTCATCGACTCAGCGGCGGCTGACCAGCAGACCCAGTAGGAAGGCGACGCCGGCGGCGACCCCGACCGACTGCCAGGGGTTCTCGTGCACATAGTCGTCGGTGGCCCGCACGGCCTTCTTGCCGGAGTCGACGAGGGCGGCTTCGGCGTCGCTCAGGCGATCCTTGGCAACTGCGACGCGGGTGTTGATGCGCGCGCGCAGATCGTCGAGCTTGCCGCCTTGCTGGTCGGCAGTGAGCTTGAGGAGTTCTTCTGCGTCCGAAATCAGTAGCTTGAGGTCGTCGACGAGTTTGTCCTTCGAGGGTTGGGCGGTCGTGCTCATGTTGAGTCTCCTGTGTTGCATTGAAAGAGGCGCTGAGGCTTGAACAAAGGCTACGCTCTGCATCGACCGAAGGCAATGCAGGCGGCGTAAGCACTTGCGACGCGTCTTTGACAAGACCTAGCGGGAATTGATCCCGCTCCAGGCGGTCCATGACCATGCTTGGCACAATCGCGCCATGTTTGCCCTGCAGGCAGGCCCGCCATGCCAACCCGCTGGGGCCATTCAATCCATTTCACCCGAACGAACTCAAGGAACGCCCGCCATGATCCGCAAGCTTGTCGCCGTACTCGGCTTCGGCCTCCTCATGAATGCAAACGCCACCGAGGGCATCGATACCGAAGCCTTCTTCGCGGCGAAGATGACCGGTCTGGATGGCGCGCCGGTCGACATGGCGCAGTTCCGCGGCCGTCCGCTCATCGTCAATTTCTGGGCGCGCTGGTGCGGGCCGTGCCGCGATGAGATCCCGGAGCTCGTGCGGCTGCGCGAGGCACAGGGCGAGGACGGCATCGAGGTGGTCGGGGTCTCGGTGGAGGCCGAGGACAAGCTCGAGAGCGTGCGCGACTTTGCCAAGGCCTATGACATGAGCTACCCGGTGGCGGTGGCGGGCAAGGATGGGATCCCGCTCATGAAGGCGCTGGGCAACGCGCAGGCGGGCCTGCCCTTCACCGTATATATCGGCCGCGACGGCAAGCCGGTGGGCAGCAAGATGGGCGTGGTGCGACGGGCGGACCTGGAGGCTTCCGCCGCGTTGCTGTTGCAGTGACGAAAAAGCCGGCCGCGAAAACGGGTTTCGCGGCCGGCCTGGGGTGCGCGAGGCGCGCTTGCGCCCGGTCGGGGCTTACTCGAAAAGTCCCTTGTCGAGCATCACCGGCAATTCGGCGCTGACCTCGTCGAAGCGCAGGATGCGCACACCCTTGTGCTCCTTGAGGAAATCGGCCGCGTCCTCTTCGGTTTCCAGCGGTACGAACTCGTGCCCCATGGGGCCGAGTACGTCCGAGCCGACGACGTAGTACGCAGCCTTGGCGTCGATCGAGGTGAGGCCGTAGTACTCGGTCACGGCGATGCGCTCGATCTGGTCGCGGCTGTGGCCGGCGGCATACTTGCCAGGGTCATGCCAGAACTTGAACATGTCCTTGGCACCGTCGAAGAAGTGCGCATGCCCGTCCTTGTAGACGATGGTCGCGATCCAGTTGGGGTACTTCGCGGTGAGCATGCCGCACACCGGGCACAGATCCTTCTCGCCCGGCTTGGGCAGATCCGCCGCGGGGGCCTGGGCGAGCGCGAGGCTCGTCCAGGCCGCGAACACGAGAGCGAGCAGGGTCTTCATGACTTGTTCTGCTTCTCCATCATCTTCCGCCGGCGCTCGGCGCGGTTCTTGCGGATGCGGCTGACGTCGGCCGACATGTCGGTGTAGGCGGCGAGCAGCGCGCCGTCGAAATCGGTGATCTCGCCGCCGTTGGCCGCCTGCGAGGCCTTGGCCGCGTCGGCAGAGCCGTAGGCGACCTTGCTGCGTGCGGTCATCACGCCGGGCAGCTTGCTGCCGACCAGGAAGCTGGCTTTCTCGACCTCGACCAGCGGTTTGGTATCACCTTCGACGGCGTTGTCGCCTACCCAGATCGCCTTCGGGTCGCGGTCGATGTTCAGCGACAGGCTGATCGCCGAGCAATGCAGGGAACAGGTGCCGTCGGCGAGGTCGTCCGCGTAGTGCACGACCATCCGAGAGTGGTGGTACTGCTTGCGGTCCATGCCGCAGTACGGGCATTTGGGATACTTGGCGATGTCGTCGGCCTGGGGCTGGGCATCGGGCGCCGTCTTGGGGATGAACTGGGCCGGGGTGCCGTCGGCGGGACAGTTTGTCTGCGCGCTGGTCTTGCTGGCTGCGGCCATGCCGATGCTGGCCAGGACGGACATCTTCAGGGCTTCTCTGCGATCCATGTTGCACTCCTCGAGTGTGCCGGTGCATGCCGGCGGTATTGGAAAATGGGCGCCGCGCGGAGGATCGTCCCTCCGAATGGCTGAAACAGCCTTGACCTTTGTCTACTCATGTGCAGAAAGGATGAGAGAAAGCTGATTGAGGAGCAGTTTCTCGTCTGCTTCGCCGATGATCTTGCCGGCGATGCGCCCGTCCTTGTCGATGAAGTAGGTGATCGGCAGGCCCTGGACACCGTACTGACGGGTGATGCGCGAGTCGGGGTCGAGCACGCTCGAGTAGCTGACGCCAAGCTTTTCGATGAAGGTCGCGGCGGTTGCGCGGTCCTGTGCGACGTTGATGGCGATCACGGCCAGGCCGCTGTCCGCATGCTCGCGCTGCAGGGCATCCACGCGCTGCATGTGGCTGGCGCAGTAACGGCACCAGTCCGCCCAGAAATCGAGGATGACCGGACGCCCTGCGTAGTCCTCGGGGAACTTGCGCACGCTGCCGTCGAGGTCGACGGCTTCGAAGCGCGGGGCAGGGCTGCCCGTTCCGGGGCCGGCGTCGGGGCCGCCGCAGGCGGTGAGCAGGGTGCAGGCAAGCATGGCAAGCAGGCGCGTCATCGGCATGGACGTCACTCGAGCAGGATCAGGTTGGAGCGCAGCACCATGAAGCTCGCCACCGCCAGGAAGATGGCGAAGCCCGCTGCGGCGATTCCGGCCAGGCGTGCGCTCGCCCCGGGAGCCAGCTCGGAAAGGCTGGGTCGATGCGCGAACAGTGTGAGCACGCCGGCCGACAGGCCGGCTGCGGCCGCGGCGAACAGTGGCACGTAGAGCGCATAGCCCTGGTAATCGTACTCGGGCTTGAGGATGCAGAACGGGCAGTGATGGTTGGGGTGCTCGTAGATGTACAGCGATATGAACGCGACCACGCCCATCAGTGCCACGAAGAAGGCGGCGATCGAGCTCGCCCCCACCGCGAGTCCGCTCCAGATCCGGCGACCGGCGCTCTTCCAGTGCCAGAAGGCGATCGCGGTGGCAAGCGAGAGTACGGCATAGAACAGGATCATCGCGCTGCGTGGCGCCATGGCGCTGACCTCGCTGGCCACGGTGTCGGCCTCTTCCGAGAACATGCTGCCACAGCACGAGGTGATGACATCGGCCTCGAGGTTGATGAAGTAGTTGAACTGCAGCCACAGCACCACCGCCGCAAGCGGGGCGTAGGCGAGCAGCATCGTGTACTTGATGCGGATGAGCGGATAGTCGCGCGCGGCGTTGTCCAGCCGGTTGACGGCCAGCCAGGTCGAGGCGACGAAGAACAGCGTCAGTTGCGCGTACAGCGCCGGAAAACCGTACTCGTTGGCGTTCAGCGCGCCCACCGCGCACATTGCACCCACGAACATCACCGACATCTTGTCGGCGTTGAAGACGAACAGCAGGGTGGCGAGCAACTGCAGGCCGCAGACCAGAGCCACCAGCATCGAGAACAGGTAGGTCATGCGCTCGAGCCGGAGCTGGCGTTCGCTGCCGCTGCCGATGTCCCAGTGGCGGATCAGGTTGACGGCGAAGGGTGAGGCAGCCACCAGCATGGCCAGGCTCAGGCTGGCGGCCATCAGCAGGGCGATGATGGCGGGCTGGAAGATCATGCGGCCGCCTTGTCGTGCACGTCGATGAGCGCACCGTCGCGCAGTGAATACACGCGGTCCACCACATCGGACTCGACCACCAGCGGGTCGTGGCTGGTGAGGATCACGGTGCGGCCGGCTGCGGCGAGGCGCTGCAGGATGACGAGGAATTCGGCCGAGAGCTTGCTGTCGAGGTTGGCCGTGGGCTCGTCTGCGATCAGGATCTCGGGGTCGTTGATCAGCGCGCGGCAGATCGCCACGCGCTGCTGCTCGCCGCCGGAGAGCCATTCCACCTTCGCGTCGCGCCGGTGGGAGAGCTGCATGTCTGCGAGCAGCGCCTCGGCGCGTTCGAGCAGACGGGCGCGCGGCGTGCCGCTGGGGTAGCCGGGCAGGATGATGTTTTCGATTGCCGTCAGGCCCCGCACCAGGTTGAACTGCTGGAAGATGAAGCCGAAGGTGCTGCGCCGGATCTCGGTCAGGAAGCGCTCGGGCAGGCCTGAGATGTCTTCGCCCTTGAGCCGCACCCGGCCCTCGGTGGGCCGCGCGAGGCAGCCGAGAATGGTGAGCAGCGTGGTCTTGCCCGAGCCGGACGGACCCTTGAGCACATTGACCTGCGCCGGCGGGATGTCGATGTCGATGCCCTTCAGCGCCCAGAATTCGTTGTGCTGGCCCTGATTGAAGGCCTTGCGGATGTTGGCGAGTTCGAGCATGGTCTCAGCCCCGCATCACGGTGTCGGGATCGGTGGTCGCAGCGCGCCAGATCGGCACGAGCGTCGCCGCGGTGTAGGGCAGCACCGTGAACAGGAACAGCGTCGCCACCTGCAGGCCGTCGATCTTTGGTGTCAGCGAGAAGCTCGGATACAGCACCGCCCACCCCTTGAGGACCGGCTGCAGCAAGCCGAAGTTTCCATGGAACACGTGTACGTAGGCGGCGATGTAGCCGATCAGGAAGGCGAGCACGGAGATCAGGAAGCCCTCCCAGAACTTCATCGCGATCACGTCGCCGGTTTCCCAGCCGATGGCCTTGAGGATGCCGATCTCGCGCTTCTCCTCGGCGGACAGTCCCGCGGCCTTCTCCCACGCGAAGATGCCGAAGGCGAGGATGGCGGCGGATAGCAGCGCCAGCATCATGCCCTCGCGCCAGTCGAAGATCGAAGCATAGGTGCGCAGCACCTCCTCGCGCAGGATGGGGCGTGAATCCGGGAGCTTCTCCATCAGCTTGAGACCGACGTTGCGCACCTCGTTCGGGTTTGCCACCCACAGCGCGATGTCGGTGTAGTGGCCCTCGGGGTAGGAGAAGAAGCGGCGGAAGTCGGCCTCGTTGAGCAGCACCAGGTCGGCGCTGACGAGTTCCGACTCGTGCGGCAGCACATCGTTGATGATGAAGGTGTGCAGTTCGCCCGAATACGAGCGGAAGGAGATGCCGTTGCCGGCGGCCAGCCCGCGAGAGCGCTCCAGCGCAGGGCCGACGATGATCTCGCCCTCGGCGATCTCGCGGTCGGTCGCCACCATGAAGGTGTAGTTCGCCTTCATCACGCTGTCGTAGTAGTAGCCCCACAGCCGCCCTTCGATCTTCTGCACCCCGCGCAGGCGGCCGACGTCGTCGAGGTAGCCAGGCGGAATCAGATCGTGGCGACCGGCGATCAGGCGCTGCAGCACGATCTCGGGCGTGCCCGCGAGCACACGCGTGGCCTCGTTGCGCAGCGCATGGGTGTACAGGGCTACCGAGGCGAGCACGAACACCAGCAAGGTATAGACGAACAGCAGGCCCAGGCTCCGGGACTTGCGCCGGGCCAGCGAGCTGGCGGTGAAGTCAATCAGATGACGCTGCTTCTCGATCCAGGGGTTCATGGCGACTCAGCAGATTCTTCGGTGGCGGGAGCAGGGAGCCCGAGGGAAAGTGCTCCAGCGCCACGGGGTGATCCTGAAAGGCCGAGTGCAGATCGGCCTGCGTAAGGTGGCGCGTGTAGCGCGCTTCGGTGAACAGCGCGATGTCCGAGAGGCGCAGTCGCTCGACCAGCGCTTCGGTTTGCTGCAGCGCAGGCTCATGTGCCGCGCGCTGTCGCGCGGCGTCGAGGAAGGTGCCGCCGAAGAGGGCGGCGGCAACGAACACCGTGCCGAGCACCCGGTTCGACGGTCTGCTCATGCCAGGAGGCGCGCCGCACCCAGGCCGAGCGCGAGCAGCAGGCCGCTGAGGTTCGCGGCGGCGATGGTGTTGCGGATGGGTGGCACCAGCCGCTGCGGCGTCATCGCATGGGCGAGTAGCTGGCGCGCCGCGTTGACCGAGAACACCAGCGGCAGCAGGGCGATGGCCGCGGTCCACGGGAGCTGTCCGCCGGCGAGCGCCCCGGCCAGCCACAGGTAGGCGAAGGCGACCAGTAGCACATAGCCGCGGCTGGCAACACGCGGGCCGAGGCGCACGACCAGGGTGCGCTTGCCCGCCTGTGCGTCGGCACGCATGTCGGGGAACTGGTTGATGTAAAGGATGGCTGCCACGAGCAGCGCGAAGGGCAGGCCGGCGACCAGCGGCAATATGGAAAACTCGCCGCGCTGTACGAAATCGGTGCCCAGCACCACCAGCAGCCAGCCCGCGGTGATCGCCCCTTCTCCCATGCCGCGCGACATCAGCTTCAGCGGCGGCGCGGAATACGCCCAGGCAACGAGAAGCCCGGCCAGGCCGATCGCGACGAGGCCGGGGCCGGACAGGATGGTCAGCCACAGGCCTCCCGGGATCACCGCAGCGAGCAGCAGATAGCCGAAGCGGCGCATCTCCGCGAGGCTCAGGTAGCCGTTCTGGATGAAGCGGCTGCCACCGGTATAGGGATGCAGCAGTTCGGTGTTGAAGCCATCGGTGCCGTTGAGCGCGTCAAAATAGTCGTTGATGACGTTCGCCCCCGCGTGGGCGACGAGTGCGAACAGGATCGTGACCAGTGCCTTCGCCAGGTTGATGTCCAGCCCGCTGGCGGCTGCAGTCCCCAGCCCGATGAGCGAGCCGGCCAGCGTCACCGTCAGGAATGCGGGCCGGGTGGCTGCGAAGTAGCGCGCAAACCCGTTGGGGAACGGGTTGCGGAGGCTTTCGTCGCAGGGTTTGTCGACGTTCATGCTGGCGGGCGCCGACGATCAGGGCAGATCGCCGCGGCGGAAGACGAGATAGCCTGCGCCGGCACTGATGATGCCGAGCGCTGCCGGGTAGAGCACCGCGAAGTAGCGGTATCCCACCTCGCCGAACAGGTCGAGGATCACGTACGCGGAGGGGCCGAGCACGATCAGGTGCGGATCGAACATCGACAGCGCTGCGGTGCGGAACACCTGCAGCGGGTTCGCCAGGGCGATCGTGACCGCGATATCGGGGGAAACGCGCTCCTGGATCATCACGCCAAGCAGGATCAGATCGAGGAAGAGCAGGAAGATCAGCCAGGCGAGGAAGGCGGCGCCCTGTGCGACGTCGGTGGTGCGTGCAATCGACGAGATCAGCATGCCGAAGCCGAGGAAGCACATCGCCATCGCCGCGATCAGTGCGGTGTAGTAGGCGAACATACCCCACGGCACCTCGATCCCCTGAATCGTTGCCCAGCCCACCGCGAGCAGCATGGCAGCGAACACCGGCAGGAAGATGACGATGTAGCGGCCGACGAACTTGCCCCAGAACCACGCCCACAGGGACACCGGCAGCGAGAGCAGGTACTCGAACACGCCCGCCTCGCGGTCGCCGGCCACGGAGCGTACCGTGGTGATGAGCACGAAGATCGGCAGGATCGCCATGGTGAGCTGGATGTAGGTGACCAGCAGGCGCGACAGGCCAATGAAGCCGAGCACGCGCGACTCCGTGAGGCCGAACAGGAACAGCAGTGCGACGATGCCGCCGAACACCAGCGTGTAGATCTGGAACCAGCGTGCGCGCAGCGATTCCACGATGTCCAGACGGGCGGTGAGCCAGAACTGTTTCATTTGTCTTATCTTCCCTTCGCCAGCGTCTGCTGTCGCATTTCTTCGTAGGTCACGCTTTCGCCCTCGCTCATACCGCCCGCTGCGCCGTAGTTGTAGCCCATGGGCGAGGTGCGCGTGATGTAGCGCACCTGGCGCGGATCGTGCCAGGTCATCTCGTCACGGCTCTTGCTGTTGTAGTCGGCGACCCACATGCGGGTGGAGGGGTCGTCCATCCACGGGAAGCGATCGCGCTTCTCTTCCAGCCAGAAGACGAGGCAGCCGACGTCGTCGAACTTGAACACGGTGTCCTTGGGGCCGCCGCGCAATTCGGCTGCGAAGCGGCGGTCCGAGATCGCCATGTTGCAGCGCACGCAGGTGTCGCGGTCCCAGATGATGGATTTCATGCCTTCCGGCCATTTGCCGTCGTCACGGCAACCCGACAGGGCAGCGGCGAGGGGCGTGAGCAAAAGCCCCCCCTTCGCCAGACTTCCCATGAACTGGCGTCGATGTTGGTCGCACATGGTCAGTGGGGCCTTTCTGTCATTTCCAGCTTGGTGACCAGGCCGGAGTATCGGGAAACGACGCCGAGGAAGCGCAGACGGTCGGCGCCGGCGATCTCGCCATTCCATGCCGTTGCTGCGGGGTCGAAGCTGAACTTCCAGCTTTCGAGCGCCTTGGCGATGGCCGGATCGGCCTGCTTGAGCAGGATCTGGCAGTCGAGGCGGCTATGCAGTGCGCCCATGTCGGCCACCTTGTCGTCAAGCACGACGCGTCCGGTGTCCATCTCGATCACGCGGTTCACGAGGGCGGAGACTTCGTCCAGACGGTGACTGGAGATGATCATGGTCGCGTTCTGCACCCGCTCGGCGAGCAGGTCGAAGAAGATCTTGCGCGCCTCGGGATCGAGGTTGGCTGCGGGCTCGTCCATGATCAGGAGTCGGGCATCGCGGCCGAGCGCGATTGCGATCAACAGCTTCTGCTTCATGCCGCCCGAAAGCCGGACGAACTGGCGTGATCGAATGGTGTCGATCTCCAAGCCCAGTCGCTTGGCAATGTCGTCGATGCGCCTGGGATCGGAGCCGCACAGGCCGGCAGCGAAATCGATCAGTTGGCCGACCGGCATCTTCAGCGGCGGGGGCAACTGGGGGACGAAGCCGACCTCGGCCAGCACGTCGGCACGTGCCTTGCGCGGGTTGATGCCATTGATGGTCACAACGCCGTCGTGCACATACTCCCCGAGCAGGCAGCGGATCAGTGTGGTCTTGCCTGCGCCGTTTGAGCCAATGAGGGCAATGCGCTCGCCCAGTTCTACATCGAGCGAGATGCCGTTGAGGACGCGCGCACCACGAAAGGTTTTGATGACGTTATCTAGTCGGATCATGAATCGACTCTGTTGTGCTTTGCGGGGTTGGGGGTCTGGTCGTCATTATCTCAGAGCAGCTTGGAAAGTCCCTTGACTTCGAAGCTCAGCGAGCCAGTGGGGCAGGCGTCCACGCACAGGCCGCAGCGCGTGCAGTCGGGACCCAGCGGCACCTCGGGCTCGATCGCGCGGCCCTTGATGACGGTGTCGAGCACGTGCGGCACCAGGCAGACCTTGCGGCAGTCGCCTTCGTGGAAGCAGCCCTCGAGCTTGTACTTGATGCGCACCGGCGAAATGATGCCGACCACGCCATAGGTAAGGCCGATCGGGCAGGCGTAGCGACACCATGCACGGCGCGAGAAGAAGATCTCGAAGATCAGCAGGGCCACGACCCACAGGATTGACAGCCCCACGCCGTAGATCAGCGCGCGTGACAGGATACCCGTGGGCGAAATCGCTTCGAACACGGTGTACCCGGTGACGACGGCGAGCGCGGCGAAGATGATCCAGAACACGGTGCGTAGGCGACGATCCATGGGCTGGTCGGTCACGAGCTTCTTCCTGGCGAGCCAGAGGTGGATCTTCTCGGCCCATTCCGCAACCAGGTGATAGGGGCAGACCCAGGAACAGAAGGTTCGGCCGCCCAGCAGCGCCCACAGCAGCAGCACGGTGGCGGTACCGATCAGCAGGTTGGTGATGATGTGCTTGTGCGCCAGCATCACCTGCAGGGCAGAGTTCAGGTCCGCCATGTGGAAGCCGACGAAACGGGATGCGGTCAGCGCGCCCTCGAGCACCTGGATGTCGAGCCAGTAGGAGAATACGAACAGCAGGTTGGCGAAGATCAGCGTGGCCCAGCGCCGGTTGCGCCACTTGTGACTGGGCTTCTCGTGCGCACGGATGTGCTTGAGTTCGGCGATCTCGTCGCGGTTGTTCTTCTTGTAGAAGTGGATCTTCTGTGCCGCAGGGGAGATTTCCTTGGGCTTGTCGGGTTCCTTGCCGAACATCACCTTGATCTGGTCGATGTAGCGGCGTGTCAGCAGTTTGCTCATGATTGCCACACCTCGCGGGCGATGATGGTGATGGAGGCGGGCTCGGTCGGGCAGATCATCTCGCACACGCCGCATCCCACGCAGTTCTCATGCACGATCGGCCGAGCACGCGTGGTGCCATCGGGGCCGGTGAATTTCTCCAGCGAGATCGCGCCGGCGATCGGACATTCGCGCATGCACAGATCGCACAGCTCGAGGTCGTAGGGGTGGTCGGCGATCGGGATGGGCTTCCAGCGGTCAACCTTGATGTAGCGCATCGTGCCCTTGAAGTCGGGGCCGCGCGCCTGCCCCTTGAAGCCTTCGCCCTTCATCGCGAGGCAGGACTCGGGACGCGTCAGCCGCGCCACGCCCATGCGCTCGGTGAGGTTGAGCGTGGGCTCCGGGTCGTTCATCTTGGCGATCAGGGTGGGCTTTTGCGACAGCGCAGCACCCTCGCGCACTTCAAGGAAGTCCGGCTTATGGTATGTGAGCGAGCCGGTGGGGCAGGCGAGGATGCACTGGACCGCATCGCAGGAGAAATCGCAGGCCTGTTCGCGCGCATCGATATAGGGGGCGCCAACGCCAAAGCCGTCCACCAGGTCGGCGAGCTTGATCGCATTCACCGGGCAGACCTGCACGCACTGGCCGCACTTGATACAGGAAGAGAGGAATTCCTTCTCGTCCAGCGCGCCGGGCGGGCGCAGTCGGTTGGTGCGTGCATAGACCAGCGGCAGGTAGCCGGACAGGCCGGCGCCCAGCACGCCGCCGGTGAGCAGGATCGTGCGCAGTACCTTGCGCCGACCCTGGCGCTTGCGCTCCTTGGAGACGGGCGGGGCAGCCTTGGCGGTTTCGGCCTTGGGGCTGGCCTTGGGTTCAGGAGGGGGGGTTTGGTTTTCGCTCATGATGCGCTCCCTGGGGTGCGCCGTTCTGGCTTCCTGTACAGTGGCTTGTCGTCCTTCGCCTGCAGATCGGGTGTGGAGAAGGGGGCAAGGCGTTCGAGGAAGTCGAGCAGCTCGAGGACGGGCGAAGTCTTGAAGAAGCGGGCGTTCGGGATCTCCATCCAGATCCGGTCCGCATAGGCATATTCTTCATGCGGGGTGTCACCGTAGCCGTCCTCGTTACGGTCGAACCCCTGATAGGTGTCGAAGTAGTTTCCGGCCCACTTGTTCTTGGGGCCTTCGCCGCGGCCGCGGCCGGCCTGGAACACGTCGGTCAGGTTGCCTTCGAAGACGTTGCCGTACATCTCGTTTCCACCCAACTCGCTGGTCAGATAGACCGCGACGCCGTTGTAGGCAAAGCGGTTGTTCTTGAAGCGAATGGTGGTGTCGGGCTGGAAGGGCGAGAGATCGGAGCCGACGCCGATGGCGCAGTAGATGATCTCGTTGTCTTCGAGGAAGATGTCCGAGGATTCCTTGAAGCCCAGACCCATGCCGGTGGCGCCGGTCGCGTGCGAAATGATGTTGCCGCGCGCACCGCCGCCTTCCATGTACATGAAGTACACGCCGACCGCGTTGTCGTAGAAGCGGTTGTACTCGACGATGTTGTCGTTGGCGAACATGAAGTGGATCGAGTAGCGGCTGCGCCGGCCCTCGTTGCCGCGGTAGACGTTGCGGTGCGAATACCAGGCCACCATGTCGCGGGTATCCGTGACGAGATTGTTCTCGATCAGGTTGTCGTGGCTGTACCAGAGGCGGATGCCGTCGCCACGCACGCCGAGCTCGAAGTCCTTCGAGCGCACCTTGCTGTTGCGCAGGATGTTGTGGTCGGCCTGCTTGAGGTCGACGCCGAACAGACAGTCGGCGATGTTGAGGCCTTCCATCAGGTTGCCGTGGCCGCGCACGTTCAGGCAGGCGTCGTCTGAATCGTGGGACTCGCCTGATCCGGTGATGGTGAGGTTGCGCAGCGTGGCTTCGTTGGTCTCGAGCACGAACACCGTGCCCTTGTCGCCGCCGTCGATGACCACTTCGCCATCTCCGGCGGCTTCAATGACCATCCGCTTCTTCAGGTGGACCGGCCCGGAGTAATGTCCGGCGGGCACCTTGAGCACACCGCCTTCAGGGGTCTTTTCGACCAGTTCCTGGAAGGGCTGCAGGCCGTGGATGCGCGGGTCGCGCATGTAGAGCGGGATGAGCTGGACCGGCTTATGTACATCCACCCGCGGCGCGGTGGAAAAATCCGCGCCGCCCCCGGGGCCGCGGCCCCGGGGTTCGTCGTCACCCTCCTGGGCCTGCGCGGCCGGAAGGGCAAGCATCACTGCTGCAGCCAGCAATGTCAGCTTGTGCAAGATCGTCACGTGCGTTCATCCCCGTCAGGCGGAAGCCTGTTCGCGCTCTTCGCGCAATTGCTTGCGGCGCAGCAGCAGGGCGAGCATCAGGCACACGAACACCACCATCAGCAGGGCATAGCCCCAATGCGGATAGGAATAGGTGGAGAACTGCGCCACCTTGCCTTCGCCGAACACCGTGGGCATGAAGGGCTTGACCGTGAAAGCGCCCCAAGGATGGAGGTTGTGGCCGAAGAACCAGAGCCAGCCGGAATACTCGATCAGATAGAAGATCGGTAGAAGGCCGGGGATGAGCGCCAGCAGCAATTCGAAACCGCGAATCTTCATCACACCGAAGATAACTACGCCCATCGCGGCGATCATGCCGAAGATCGCAACCTTGGAGATCACCTCGACGTTCTTGCCCCATGCGGCAATGCGCTCGGGATCGTTGAAGAAGGTCGCGGACTCGTCCATGTAGTGCTTGACGTGGGCAGCGAGATTGCCCATGACAAACTGGTCCACGATCATCCAGGCGGACAGTGCGCCGAAGCCGACGATCATGACGCCGAGACGGGCCTTCTTCTGAGGTACGGCGAAGGCGACCAGCATCACGGCGAAGAAGGCGATGAAGAACTTGGAGAGCTTGGTTTCCACCGGGCCGCCCGTGGCGATCGGGTACATGCCCACGTAGTGGTTGATTGTGTTCATCTCATGAACGCAGTCGAGCGCGGTCGCCTTGCCGCTGAGCGTGGTCTGCTCGGCCAGGATCGGGTTGTAGCGGCCGGTGCCTTCGCCCATGTCCTCGGCCATCGTTTCCTCGGCCAGGCGGGAGGTCTTGGGCGGCGTGGAGCAGCCGTTATGTACGCCGTCAAAATGGAAGTGGATGCGGATGCCATCGGGGAAGGCATCTTCCGGGTAGTTCGGGGCGGTGAGGGAAACCCACCAGATCGGCGCGAAATAGGCAACGACCATCGCTACCAGGGCTACCAGCGTGAGGCCGGCAATCAGGCCGTTCTTGTTTTGTGTTGCAGACATTTCAAGCTCCGGTCGCAAGAGGGGTTGGGGATGCCGTTGCACGCGGCGGAAAAATGCGCACGCGCAACGGCAAGCGGTTGCCCGCTAAAGGATCACTTCGCTTCGCACATCGAGCCGGGCATCTTCAGGCTGGACTGATAGGCCGAGATTGCCACCAGCTGGTCATCGTTATAGGGCTTGATCACCTTGACCATGTCCGGGTTCGCGTTGCGGCGGTGGCCGTCACGGATCTCGGTCATCTGGCGCAGCAGGTACTTGTAGTGCTGGCCGGCGATCACGGGATAGAACTTTTCCTTGTCGCCTTCGCCGTTCGGGCCGTGGCATTCCTGGCAGTCCTTCTCGTACATCTCCTTGCCCTTGGAGATCTGGATGGCGGAGTCGGCGCCTTCGTACTTGCCGTGCTCGGTCGGGATGCACAGGCTCTCGATGTAGGCAGAAACGTCGGCCAGTTCCTGCGGGTCGACCAGAGTCACTGCGAACGGATACATGGTCGGGTTGTCGCGCAGGCCGGCACGGATGTCGGCCATCTGCTTGATCAGCACGGTGGTGTGCTGGCCGGCAAGCTGCGGGAAGGTACCGTCGGGACGGCCCGCGCCGGACGGGAGGTGACAGGCGCCGCAGATTTCATAGGCTTCCTCGCCGTTGACGATGTCGCCTTTCAGGTGCAGGGCTTCCATCTTTTCGCCTTCCTGGGCGTTCCAGACGTAGCCCTCGCCTTCGATGCCGGTCTTCTTCGGAGCCGGGGGGCCGGCGAAGGCGACGCTGGCGGAGAGGAGCGCGGCGAGCAGAACGGAGATCTTCATGGTGTAGTCCTTTTCGGTTGCTGGGCGAAGGGGGTTCGCCCGGGGTGTCGTCGTGCCTGCTCGGTTAGTCGACTGGGCAGGCAGCGGCGATCTTACTGCAGAGTCTCGAGCCAAGCTGCGATGGCCTTGATCTCTTCGTCATTGACGAGGTGCATTACGCCCTTCATCGCGGCGGTTTGACCGTTGTTGCGGGCGCCGCTCTTGATGTCCTTCATCTGCTGCTCGGCGTAAGCAGCGTTCTGCCCGGCGAGTTTGGGATAGGTCGGGATCAAGGGCTTCTTGGCGTCGGCGCCGTGACAGGCGTTACAGGTCTTTTCCATGTACAGCTTGGCGCCATCTAGGGCGGCCGAGGCCGGGGCGGCGATGAAGGCCGATGCGAGCAGTGCAGCGATCAGTTTCATGGTTTTCCTTCCTTCTCAGAATATCGGGGAGCTTGCCTGTGGCTTCGCTCCCCGACATGGACCTACTTGATTTTCAGTTCAGACCAGAGAGACGCTATTACTTCGCGCCTTTCTGCTCCAGGAAGGTCTTGGCGCGCAGGCCGATGTCGGCCGCCTTGACCTGGTACTGCCACACTTGCTCGGCCCACAGGTTCGCCTGCTCCCAGTCCTGCTTGGCGGCTGCGGCCTCGTGCTTGGCCTTGGCTTCCGGCATCTTGCCAAGCTGGTCGGTCGCGTCTTCCATCAGCGCGACGACTTCCGGATAGGCCTTGTAGTTCACCGAGGTGATGTAGCCGACGACCTGGTCGAGCACCGCCTGGGTGTCCGCAACCTTCTTCAAGGTGTTCTTGTAGTCGGTTTCGGTGTAGTTGGCGGCAGCCAGGGTCGCGCCCTCTTCAGCCACCCAGCCCTTCGGCTTGACCAGCAGGTAACCCTGCATCTCGAGGTGCAGCGCCGAGCAGAACTCGGTGCAGTAGTACGGATACACACCTTCCTTGTCGGCGGTGAACTTCACCGAGACGGTCTTGCCCGGCTCGACGGACGCATGCACGTTGTAGGTCGAGACGGTGAAGCCGTGGGTCTCGTCCTGCGCGCGCTCGAGGTTGGTCAGATACACCGTAACCTCGTCACCCTGTTCGACCTCGATGGTTTCCGGGGTGATGTGCGAGCGGATCAGCGTGCCATACACCGACACCTTGTTACCTTCGCGGACGGTCTTCTCTTCACCCGCACGCACCTTGCCTTCGTGGACACTGTCGGTACGGGTGTTGGTGCCGACCTTGTAGCGGATCGCGGGTTTCAGCTTGTCGGCCTGAATCGCGACCACATAGTGCGGCTCGCCCAGCGGCAGCGGCATGTCGTACAGCAACTGCATCTTGTCGTTGCTGATGTCGATCAGCTGGTGGTTCTGCGGGTGCAGCGGACCGACCGGGTTGAAGCGGTCGATCGACAGCTTGTTGAGCGCCACCAGATACTTGCCCTTCGGCTTGGTGGTGTCCCCTTCCATCGTCATCAGGTGGCCGATGTTGTAGTGGATGGAGATCTTGTCGAGCAGCTTGCCGTTGCAGAAGTCCCACTTGGCAACCATGGAGTCGACGTACAGCGAGGTGTAGGCGACGCACTCCTTCGAGTCGAACTGGGTGTGCAGCGGGCCAAGGCCGACCTGCACTTGCGTGTGCAGGGTGTCCTTCATGCTGATGACCGGGATGCCGTACGGATCGGTGGACTCGAAGCGCTTGTTCTTGACCGCGTCCATGATCTTGTCGAACGAGTACACCGACACGTGGGTGTCGAGCTTGCCCGACACGACGATGTATTTGCCGTCCGGAGTCACGTCAACGCCGTGCGGGCTCTTCGGCTCGGGGATCAGGAAGAGGATGCCTTCCTTGATCGCCGTTTCCATCGTGATCACGCGGTGGTTGTTGATGACCTGGACCTTGCTGTCGTCCTTGGCGATCTCGGCAGCGCGCTTCCAGTTGACTACGTGCATGTAGTCGGTGTCCTTGGCGGAGCAACCGGCTTCATACGGGGGACGACCCTTCTCGATGCCACCGACGTACCGCTCGGTGCAGAAGCTGTTGGTGAAGGACCAGCCGTCCGAGCCCAGCTTGCCGAAGTCGGAAAGGTCCTGTGAATACGGCGGCAGTTCGAGCGAGAAGGACTCTTCGGGCTTGATCTTGCCGTGCTCGCGGTCGAACTTCCAGTAGGTGACGGCACCGCGGTACTTCTCGTTGAACTGCTCGAGCGGATAGAACTTCTGGTTCTCGAGCGGCGAGGCGTACTGGGCGGCCTCGATGATGTAGTCGGTGTTCGGGGTGACGAAGGCACCGCCGTGGGCCGACTTCATGATCGGGTTGACGACGATCTGCTTGGTTTCGAAGTCACGCAGGTCGATGACGGCGATACGCGGGTTCGACTTGTCGTTGATGAACACGAACTGGCCGTCGTACTCGCCATTGGTTTCGGAGATCGCCGGGTGGTGCGTGTCGCCCCAGGTGATGTCCTTGCCGTCGATCCGGCCCTGGGCGAGCACCTTCTTGGACTCCTCGTCGTAGCCGTAGCCTTGCCAGGGTTCAGGTGTGAACACGCCGATGTACTTGAGGATACGCATCGAGGGGATGCCATATACGAGCATCTGGCCCGACTGGCCGCCCGAACTGAGCGCGATGAACTCGTCGCGACCGCCGGTAGGGGTGTAGGTCTTGGCTGCCGCCAGCAGATCCTGCTGGGTCAGGTTGCGACGCTTCATGACGTCCTGCAGCGACTCGGCGGCAAACGATGCGCCGGCGCCGAGGCCGAGTCCCGCCGCGATGAGCAGGGCCGTGGTCTTAACTGCCAGAGTTTTCATTTTGGGTACTCCCTAGGAAACAACTTAATCGAGCTACCTTCACCCTGATGGCCTTGCGAGCCACCGCTTTTTCCTCGTCCCCGGGTGGCTGTTCCGAGAGCCGCTCAGGGGTGAGTGCTACATGCTCCTGCTTCGTCCGGATATGAAGTTTCCGGTTTTTCATCGCCCTTTGCGGAAAGGCGATGCTGTGGTGCAGACAAATTATCGGGCGCGCGGAATTTCCAAAGCTTGATATTGATCAATAGTGCGAGCCCTAAGGGGTGCGACTTGGATAAGTCTGGACTTAGTCAAAGAATTACAGGGCAAGAAAATAATACAATGCTTATCCAGAATTGACTTGATGCAGAGCAAGAATGCCCTCTGGGCGAAAATATGATCCTGAAACCCCTGTGTATGTCTGGCGCGACCGGGTGGATTCATGTTCGAATCCGGGCTTTGTCTGCTCTCTGGCTCGGCCCCGGACCCAAGAATAATGAGCTCTGATTACCGCAACTCTCCGCTCGATGACAGTTTTGGCCGGTACAAGGTCAGTGCACAGGAGCGCAAGCAGCGTATCCGGGACGTGTTCAACCGGGTGGCGAGCCGGTACGACCTGATGAACGATCTGATGAGCTTCGGCATCCACCGAGCCTGGAAGCGCAGCTTCGTGGCTCGCCTGCCGGAGCGGGGGTTGTTCGTGGACCTGGCGGGCGGTACTGGTGACGTGGCGGCGCTGCTCGCACGCCGGAACGACCGCCGTGTCGTCGTGCTCGACCCCTCCATCCCCATGATGTGCGAGGGCCGGACCCGGAAAGACGCGGAGGGTGTGGAATGGGTCGCGGGCGAGGCCGAGTGCCTGCCTTTTGCCGACGCCTCGATCGACGTGCTCACCGTGTCCTTCGGCCTGCGCAACACGACCCGGCTCGATGCCGCCATTGCGGAGGTGGTGCGCGTCCTCAGGCCGGGCGGCACCTTCGCCTGCCTGGAGTTCTCCCGTCCGGTCAAGTGGTTCCGGCACCTCTATGACCCGTACTCGTTCCACGTCATTCCGCGCCTGGGAGCCTGGGTGGCGAAGAATCCGGCCGCCTACGAGTATCTCGTCGAATCGATCCGCAACTTCCCCGACCAGCAGCGCTTTGCAGCCATGCTGCAAGGGGCTGGCCTGGAGTCGGTGAGTTGGCGCAATCTGAGCCTCGGCATCGCCTGCATCCATCAGGGGCGCAAGCCGCCCCAGTGGTCGGGAGAGCGCTAAGCGTTCGCAGAAAGGGGAGGGTCCGAGTCATGGCAAGAGTTCGCAATCGTATTGCTGGGGCGCGTGACGCGTTTCGCAACCTGGGTAGTGCCGCGCTGCTCACGCTTGCAAGCGTCATTTCTTGCCTGCCGTCCGCGATGGCGCAGGAGGTGTGGCGCGAACCGGCCACCGGCATGGAGTTCGTGCGCGTGCCGGCGGGGTGCTTCGACATGGGCGACACCTTCGGCGATGGCGAGACCAATGAGTTGCCGGTGCACAAGGTGTGCATGAGTGCGTACTGGATCGGTCGCCACGAGGTGACGCAGGCGCAGTGGACGTCGTTGATGGACTACAACCTGTCCGTTTTTGCGACTTCGCCGCAGCACCCGGTGGACAGCGTCAACCAGATCGACATCGAGACCTTCGTCCGCAAACTCGGCGAGCACCATCCGGGCAAGGTGTTCCGCCTGCCGACCGAGGCCGAGTGGGAATATGCCTGCCGCGCCGCCGGCAAGGCCGAGAAGTTTGGCGGCGAGGCGCCGCCCGAGGGCGCCAATACCGCCGAGTATGCGGATGAGCATGGCGAGGGCAGTGTCGCGGTGGGCGCCTTCGCGCCGAATGCACTCGGCTTGCACGACATGAGCGGAAACCTGTGGGAGTGGGTGTCGGACGTCTATGCTGCCGACGCCTACGAGCAGCATGCGGCGGAGAATCCGCACTATCAGGCCGCCGGGCCGGCCCGGATGCTGCGCGGTGGAGGTTGGTCCCATCCCGGCGCCTTTGCCCGCTGCAGCAAGCGGCACATGCATTGCCGGCCCAGTGCCCGCTTCGACTTTGTCGGCTTCCGCCTCGTGCTCGAAGAGCAGGGGGCTGCCGCGTCTGATTGAATGCCGGCCCGTCCTGCGGGCCGATGTCTCACTTGAAGGTGGATGTTCATGAATACACAGAAGTTCGTCGGTCTTGCGCTCGGCCTGGGTCTTGCCGCGGCGCTGCCCTCCCATGCACAGCAGATCCTGCCGTCCCCGCCCATCCCGCCGGTGTTCGAGGGGCAGCAGGAACCGGGCGAGCCGAAGATCGGCAAGGGGCTGATGCTCGCACATGAAGGGCGCTATTTCATGACGCCCTGCCGCGACCGCAGCTACCTGAACGTGGAGGATGTCTCGACCGAGCAGGCGGTGATCGGTGCGCTGAAGGACTTCGGCCTCGCTCCGGGGCGCAACCTCTATGTGGAACTGCTGGCCGTCCAGCGTGGCGGCCTGCTTGAGGTTTCCGGCATCAACTTCGTTCACACGACGGCGCGCTGCCTTGGCGACACCGAGCATGCCGAGATCTGGCGTGCGGTCGGCCTGCAGTCCGACTGGGAAGCGGTGGCCGGGGGCGGCACCTTGCTCATCCACCGCGCCGGCGAGCCTGAGTCGCGGGTCCTCTACGGCGAGGCCGAACGCGACGGCGAGCGCCATCGCATCGGAGGCGCGGGTACGGCCCTGGAGATCGAGCCGGGCATCTGCCGCCTCGAGGACGGCAGTACGATGACCGGCTGGAAGGCCTCGTTGCGGCTCAGGACCGGCGAAACCTTGCAAGGTTGCGCCTGGGAGCGCTAAGCGGCGCAAGGGCGTGGGCGAAAAGGTCGTCCGCGCTCGAGGCGCGGGTTGGGGGCTGGTGCGGTAGGCTAGAGCGCCCAGTCGTAGTCGACCGTCAGCGGCGCGTGGTCCGAGAAGCGCTCCGACTTGTAGACCTGCGCGTTGCGTGCGGCTGCAGCCAGCCCTGGCGTGGCGATCTGGTAGTCCAGTCGCCAGCCCACGTTCTTCGCCCACGCCTGGCCACGGTTCGACCACCACGTGTAGCAGGCGTCGGTCGCCTCAGGATGCAGGCGGCGATAGACGTCGATCCAGCCCTGCTCGTCGAACAGGCGGCTCAGCCACGCGCGCTCCTCGGGCAGGAAGCCGGAGTTCTTCTGGTTCGACTTCCAGTTCTTCAGGTCGGCCTCGCGGTGGGCGATGTTCCAGTCGCCGCATACCACGACCTCCTGTCCGCTCTGGTAGAGCATGTCCATGTGCGGCAGGAAGCGGTCCATGAAGTCGAACTTCACCTGCTGGCGCTCTTCCGAGCTGGAGCCCGAGGGTAGATAGAGCGAGATCACCGACAGCTTGCCAAAGTCCAGCTGCAGGAAGCGGCCCTCGGCGTCGATGTCGGCGATGCCCAGGCCCTCGACTACGCGGTCGGGTTCCCGCCGGCTGTAGATGCCGACCCCGCTATACCCCTTCTTTTCTGCGTGGTGGAACCAGCCTTTCATGCCGTCCGGCGAGCGCATGGTCTCGTCCAGGTCGTTCGCTTGCGCCTTGAGCTCCTGCACACAGAGGAAGTCGGCCTGCTGCGCGGGCAGCCAGTCGAGCAGGCCCTTGCGGCAGGCAGAACGGATGCCGTTGAGGTTGAGGGAGATGATGCGTAACATGGACAGCCTCCAGTTCAAGCTGCTTGGCAGCCCAGAAAGCCGTGGATTTTAGCCGGGATTTCATCGCCCTCGCCTGCCGCAAGGGTGTGCTGCGCTTCGGCGCCTTCGTGACCAAGGCGGGGCGCAACTCGCCGTACTTCTTCAATGCGGGCCTGTTCGACGACGGCGCCTCGTTCCGCGAACTGTGCGGCTACTATGCGCGCACGATCCGCGCCTCGGGCGTGGGCTTCGACATGCTGTTCGGGCCGGCGTACAAGGGGATTCCGCTCGTGGCCGGCACTGCGATCCGCCTCGCCGAGGACGGGGTGGACCTGCCCTTCGCCTTCAATCGCAAGGAAGCCAAGGACCACGGCGAGGGCGGCACACTGATCGGCGCACAGCTCAAGGGCCGGGTGTTGATCCTCGACGACGTGATCTCGGCCGGCACCTCGGTCCGCGAGTCGGTGGAGTTGATCCGTGCTGCTGGGGCCACGCCTGCGGGGGTGGTGATCGCGCTGGACCGCATGGAGCGTGGCAAGGGCAGCCTGTCGGCGGTGCAGGAAGTGAAGGAGAGCTTCGGCATCCCGGTGATCGCGGTTGCCACGCTAGAGGATCTCATCGGTTATCTTGCCAACAGCCCTGACCTCGCTGCGAACCTCGAGGCGGTGAAAGCCTATCGGGAGCAATATGGAATCTCGTCAAGCTAGCGCGCAGATCGCACGGGCCTGCACTTTCGCCGCTCTGGTCGCCCTTTCGTCCATGTCCGGGCAGGCGGTCGCACAGCCGGTCTCGAAGAGCATCTACTGTTGTGACGTTGGTGGTCAGCCGGTGTGCGGTGACATCCTGCCGGCGGCGTGCTACGGACGTGCGTACCGCGAGATGAGCCCCTCCGGGGTGGTACGGCGTATCGTCGCCGCGCCGCTGACGCGAGAGGAGATCGCGGCGCGTGCTGCGGCGGAGCGCCAGCGCCGCGTCGATGAGGCCGAGCGCCAGCGCCAGCTGCGCCTGGACCAGGCCCTGCTCGAAACCTACCGCAACCTCGAAGATCTCGATTTCCGGCGTGATCGAGAGCTGCGCGAGCTCGACCAGAGCATCCGTCAGCTGCGCGAGCGTGAGAGTGAGCTGATCGCCCGCCAGCATCAGCTCATCGATGAGGCAACGCGCACCAACCAGAGCGATGTGGCTGCCGGGTTGGAAGACGACATCCGTCTGCTCGACAGTGAGATTGCCGCCCAGTCCTCGGTGATCTCGGCAAAGCTTCGAGACCGTAGCGCGGTGGTCGAGCGCTTCGAGGAGCATCGTGCCCGCTTCATCGAGCTCACCGAGGGGGGCAACCCCGAGGCGCGCGCCGCCATCCTCGAGCGCCGCTGAGCCGCATCGCATGGGAGCGGACTGCGCCGCCCGGCTGCGGGGGATGAGAGGCGTCGAACCCTCAATCGAAGGGAGTCCCGCATGACCCAAGCCCGGACGCTGGATGCAGTCGCGGCCCTTCTCTCCTGCGCGCAGCGCATCCTCTTCGTCACTGGCGCCGGCATTTCGGTGGATTCCGGGCTGCCGACCTATCGCGGCATCGGCGGCCTGTACCACGATCGTCTCACTAGCGAGGGGCTTACCATTGAAGAGGCGCTGTCGGGCGAGATGATGGCCACGCGGCCCGAGATCGCCTGGCGCTACATTGCCGAGATCGAGGCCAGCTGCCGCGGCGCGCAGCCCAATGCTGCACATCGTCTGATCGCCGCGCTTGAGCAGGAAAAGCGGATGGTCTGCGTGTTGACGCAGAACGTGGACGGGCTGCATCGCGCCGCCGGATCGCACAACGTCATCGAGATACATGGCACCGTGCACCGCCTGCAGTGCATGGCCTGCCACCATGGGCGCACGCTGCCGGACTATGCCGGGCTCGCGCTGCCGCCCGAGTGTCCGCAGTGCGGCAGCGTCATGCGCCCGGCAGTCGTGTTGTTTGGCGAGGCCCTGCCGACGCGGGCGGTGGAGCGGATCGAGGCGGTGCTGGCGCAGGGCGTGGATGCGGTGCTGTCCGTGGGGACGAGCAGCGTCTTCCCGTACATTGCCGGTCCGGTCGTATGGGCTGCGCAGCGGGGCGTTCCAACGGTGGAGATCAACCCCGGCGAAACACCGGTGAGCGCTCTGGTAACACATCGGCTACGCATGTGCGCAGCCGAGGCGCTGCCCGAACTCTGGTTCCGCATGCACCCTCGCGACCCCGCCGAGGACTGAAACAAGCCTGACGGGGGTGATGGACCCGCGGGGTTGCAAGACCCCAGCAGGCCGCATGCGCTTACAGAAGAACGCGCTCGATGCCGCCGTTGTTGGCCTTGGCGACGTATTCCGGCAGCCAGTTCTCGCCTAACAGATGCTTTGCGAGCTCGACCACGATGTAGTCGGGCTCGATGCCGCCGGCGTCATCGGCGTAGCGATGCATGCCCTGCAGGCAGCTTGGGCAGGACGTGAGCATCTTGATCTTCGCATTCGGATCGTCTTCGCGCAGTTTTGCGGCACCCTTCTCGATCTCCTCCTGCTTCCGGAAGCGGACCTGGGTGGAGATGTCCGGACGCGCCACGGCCAGTGTGCCGGATTCGCCGCAGCACCGGTCTGAGAGGTCCACGCGCGTACCCATCAGCGTGTTGGCCACCTTGATGCCGGAATGCACCTTCATCGGGGTATGGCAGGGCTCGTGGTACATGTACTTCACGCCCTGCGCGCCCTCGAGCTTGACGCCCTTTTCCATCAGATACTCGTGGATGTCGAGCAGGCGGCAGCCGGGGAAGATCTTCTCGAATTCGTACTTCTGCAACTGGTCCATGCAGGTGCCGCAGGACACGATCACGGTCTTGATGTCGAGGTAGTTCAGTGTGTTGGCGACACGGTGGAAGAGGACGCGGTTGTCGGTGGTGATCTTCTGCCCCTTTTCGTCCTCGCCGGCAGCCGTCTGCGGATAGCCGCAGCACAGGTAGCCCGGCGGCAGCACGGTCTGTGCGCCGACGTGGTAGAGCATGGCCTGGGTCGCGAGGCCGACCTGGCTGAACAGGCGCTCCGAGCCGCAGCCGGGGAAGTAGAACACCGCCTCAGACTCGCCGTTGGCCTTGTGCGGGTCCCGGATTACAGGGATGACCTTGTCGTCTTCGATATCGAGCAGCGCGCGGCTGGTCTTCTTGGGCAGGTTGCCCGGCATGGGCTTGTTGATGAAGTGGATCACCTGGGCCTTGATCGGCGCCTTGCCGAGCGTGGCCGGCGGCGCCTTCACCTGCGGCTGGATGAGGCCGAACTTCCGGCCCATCTCGTAGCCGAGTCGCTGCGCCTTGTAGCCCCACTCGATCATGCCGGTGCGGATAGCCTTGATCGTGGTCGGATCCTTGATGGTCAGGAAGGCCATCGCCGCGGCCTTGCCGGGGTTGAAGGATTTCTTGCCCTGTTTGCGCAGCAGGTTGCGCATCTTCACCGTGACGTCGCCGAAGTCGATGTCCACCGGACAGGGCTTCTCGCACTTGTGGCAGATCGTGCAGTGGTCTGCGACGTCTTCGAACTCTGCCCAGTGCGCGAGCGAAACGCCGCGGCGGGTCTGCTCCTCGTACAGGAAGGCTTCGATCAGGAGCGAGGTGGAGAGAATCTTGTTGCGCGGGGAATACAGCAGGTTGGCGCGTGGCACGTGCGTGGAGCACACCGGCTTGCACTTGCCGCAGCGCAGGCAGTCCTTGATGTCGTGGGCGATCTCGCCGACGTCAGTCTGCTCCATGATGAGTGACTCGTGGCCCATCAGGTTGAAGCTGGGGGTGTAGGCGTTTTCGAGGTTGGCCTTCCACGCGCCGCCGCGCATGAGCTTGCCGCGGTTGAAGCGGCCCTCGGGGTCGACCTTTTCCTTGTAACGCCAGAAGTTCGCCATCTCGCCGTCGGTGAGATAGTCGAGCTTGGTGATGCCGATGCCATGCTCGCCGGAGATCACGCCGTCCAGGCTGCGCGCGAGTGCCATGATGCGGTCGACCGTTCGGTTGGCGGTCTGCAGCATCTCGTAGTGGTCGGAGTTGACCGGGAGGTTGGTGTGCACGTTGCCGTCGCCGGCGTGCATGTGCAGGGCGACAAAGACGCGCCCGCGAAGGACTTCCTTGTGGAGGTCCTGGATGCGCGCGAGCACTGGCGCGAACAGGTTGCCATCGAAGATGTTGCGCAACTGCGGGCGCAGCTCGGTCTTCCACGACACGCGGATCGAATAGTCCTGCAGGCGGTGGAACAGGACCGGGTCGGCCGTGCGGTTGGAGAGCTCGCCGGCCGTGATGCCGAGCTCAGCGAACTGCGCTTCGGCCGCGGCCAGCGGCAGGTCGAGATTGTCGAGCAGCCACTGCCAGCGGCGTCGCACCGCGGCGACCTGCTCGAGCGCAGCCTGGCGGCGGTCGCCGATGAGCTCCTCGCGGTCGACCTCGGCGTCGCCGGAATCGACCGGCAGCTCGCCCTGCAGGAACTCGGCGAGGCGATCACAGAGTGCGATCTTGTTCTGCAGCGAGAGCTCGATGTTGATGCGCTCGATGCCGTCGCAGTATTCCCCCATGCGTGGCAGCGGGATGACCACATCCTCGTTGATCTTGAAGGCGTTGGTGTGGCGCGAGATCGCCGCGGTGCGGCTGCGCTCGAGCCAGAAGCGCTTGCGCTGTTCGGGGCTCACGGCGATGAAGCCCTCCGAGCCGCGCGCGTTGGTCATGCGCACCACGTCGGAGGCCGCCTGCATGACTGCGTTTTCGTCATGGCCGACGATGTCGCCGATCAGCACCATCTTGGGGCGGCCGTGGCGCTTGGCCTTGGTGGCATAGCCCACCGCCTTAACGTAGCGCTCATCGAGGTGCTCGAGGCCCGCGAGCTGAACGCCCGCAGCGTGGCCTGCGCCGCCCGGCTTGAAGTAGTCGGTGATCTCGACGATGGCCGGCACCGCCTCGCGTACCTGGCCGAAGAACTCCAGGCACACCGTGCGCGTGACCGGCGGCATCTTGTGCAGCACCCAGCGCGCGGCGACGATGAGGCCGTCGGTGCCTTCCTTCTGCACGCCCGGCACACCGCCGAGGAACTTGTCGGTGACGTCCTTGCCCAGCCCGACCTTGCGGCAGGCGGCGCCTTGCATGGCAATGACTTCCTCGCCGAGCGGTGCGTTGCTGAGGCCGTCGAAGCGGCGCAGCCGGAAGCGCACCGTCTCCTGCTCGTGGATCTTGCCGAAGTTGTGATCGAGGCGCTCAACCTCGAGCCAGTTGCCGTCGGGCGTGACCATCTTCCACCACGCCAGGTTGTCGAGCGCGGTGCCCCATAGGACGGCCTTCTTGCCACCGGCGTTCATGGCGATGTTGCCGCCGATGCAGGAGGCGCTGGCCGAGGTCGGGTCGACTGCGAACACGCGCCCGGCCAGGCTGGCAGCTTCGGACACGCGCTCGGTGACCACGCCGGCGCCGGTGCGGATAGTGGGGTAGGGCTCGGACATCGGCCCGTCCACGCCTTGCAGCACGGTGGCTTCGACCGGGCTCATTGCGAGCAGCTTTTCGGTGTTGATCACCGCAGAGCTGGCGTCGAGCGGGATCGCGCCGCCGGTGTAGCCGGTGCCGCCGCCGCGCGGGATGATGGTGAGGCCGAGCGCGATGCACTCGCGCACCAGCGGTGCCATCTCTTCCTCGGTATCGGGGTAGAGGACGACGAAGGGGTATTCGACCCGCCAGTCCGTGGCGTCGGTGACGTGCGAGACGCGGGCGTGGCCGTCGAAGCAGATGTTGTCGCGCCGGGTGTGCCGTGCCAGCGCCTTCAGCACCATCTTGCGCCGGCGCGCGGTGTCGTCGAACCAGCGCTCGAAGTCGGAGACGGCCTCGCGGGCGCGCGCGATCAGCAGCGCGACCAGGTCATTGCCCTGACGGCGTTTCTCGACCTCGTTCAGGCGATGGTCAAGCGCACCGATGAGCGCCTCACGCCGTTCGCGCGAGGTGAGCAAGTCGTCCTCGAGGTAGGGGTTGCGGCGCACCACCCAAATGTCGCCCAGCACCTCATACAGCATGCGTGCCGAGCGGCCGGTCACGCGCTCGCCGCGCAGCTCGTCCAGCGCCGCCCAGGCTTCATTGCCGAGCAGCCGAATGACGATCTCGCGATCGGAGAACGAGGTGTAGTTGTACGGGATCTCTCGCAGGCGTTGGCTCATTTGGCTATCCGGGGACTGCTGCTGGAAAGCGTTTCATTCTAACGAACCGCAGTGCACCATGCAGCAAAAAACAAGACCTTAAGCGCGTCAGGGATTAGGCGTGGCGCGGGTTTTGCGACGCCAGGCGGTCATCGCTCCCCGGGTTCCACATGTCCTGCGCCGCACGCGGCGGAGAGCGCGATCTCGATGCGCCAGCCCGGGTCGACTAGTCCGGCGACCTTTACGCAGGCGCGCGCCGGAGCGCTTCCGGAGGGGATCCAGGCGTCCCAGAGGGCGTTCATGGCGCCATAGTCGGCGAAGTCGGTGAGGTAGATCGTGGCCATCAGGATGCGGTTCGGCGCGCTCCCGAGCAGGCGCAGCTGGCGTTCGATGCTGGCGAGGACTTCGCTGGTCTGGGTGCGGATGTCGGTGCCGCTGCTGGCAGGAACCTCGACGAGGTGAATGACTCCGGCATGGACGACTGCGTCGGCGTAGCGGGCGGTGACGCCGTGGCGTTCGATGTCTGACATGGGAAGTGCGTCTCGCGTGTGGAGGGGTACGGCTCAGTATAGGCCGTCTCCGCGGATCAGGCTGCGGCTAACCCCCCCAGCAGCCATGCGATCGCCGCGTACCGCAGGCCCTTGCCGAGTGCCATCCAGCACAGGCAGGCGACCCAGTTCAGGCGTAGAACGCCAGCGGCCGCGCACAGGGCGTCGCCTATCAGCGGCACCCAGGACAGCAGCAGGCTGGCGCTGCCCCATCGGCGCACCTGCGCCAGTCGGGGCGGGACTTCCTTGCGTGGCAGCAGTCGTCCAAGCAGGTAGGTGCTCATGCCCCCCGCGGTGTTGGCGATGGTTGCCGTCAGCAGCGCTGTCGCTGCCAGCCCGGGTTGCAAGGCGACGATGCCCGCGAACACCGCCTCCGAACCACCCGGCAGGAGCGTGGCGGCAAGGAAGGCCGAAACGGCGAGGGTGGAGAGGGTCGTGAGCTCACTCAAGGAGGGGCTCCAAGGATACTGTGGCGATAGAGATATGAATATGGAATTGACTGCGAGGCTGTGGAAAATGCAAAATGCATGCACGCGACATGCGTGACCCTATCGAGGAGGATGAAGCCATGAAGAGAGTCTTTGGTGTTGCAGGCCTGATGCTGACCCTGGTAGCCGCAGTGCCGGATTCGGCCTGGGCCAATCCGCAGCACGAGCGCATGCGGCAGTGCAACGCGCAGGCACGTGAGCAGGCGCTCAAGGGCGATGCACGCAAGGCGTTCATGAGCACCTGCCTGCGTGGGCAAAAGGATGCGATCAACGGCGGTGAAGAGGAGGCGGGCGAGCGGGCGAAAGCGCTTGCACCGGTGGGCGAAGCGCCGACACAGACGGGTGCGAGCCTTGCAGCGCCCGACGAAAAGACGCGCCGCAAGGCCTGCAACCAGACGGCCACCGAGCGCTCACTCAAGGGGGCCGAGCGCAAGGCCTTCATGGCCGAGTGCGTAAAGGTTTGAGCGTGTCCGCGAAGCGCCTGGTGCCCTTTGGCAGCCAGGTGCTGCACCGACAGGCTTTCGCTCATTCGAAATCGAAGAATACGATCTCGCGCTCGTCGCCCTCTTCGCACGCGAAGCCACAGCCGATCCGGCCTTGGCCCGTAAGCAACAGACGATCCTGGCGGACTAGGTGCTCGACCTGTCCTTCCACGGCAACATAGGTCCCATTCGTGCTCTCGTCGAACAGGATGAAGCCCTCATGACGGCGTTCGATGCGGGCGTGTTGTCGCGAAGCACGTGGGTCGCCGATTACGATGTCATTGCCAAGTTCGCGCCCGAGCAAGACCACCGGCCGGATTTCCTCGACGTGGACGACGCCGTTCCGGTGTCGCAGTTGAAGTCGTTCATTGCGCTGTGCCAGCGGTTGGCGGACGGCTTCTGCTTTGCCATGGCCGATCTCATGCACCGTCACGTCGAACCGGCTTGTGTCGAGCCCGGCTACGGGCCTGCTTGCTACCAGATGACGCGCTGCACTCCCGAGCCGTGCAATTGCCTGTGCCGAGGCGAGCGCCTGCTCCGCCTCGCATTGATTCGCGATACGCAACGCCTGGACGACGCCTTCGCCACTGGGCTTGCCCATTTCAGTCGAGAGTGCGCCGACATGCACGCCCAAGCGAGCAGGGTGCTTTCTTCCGCGCAGCGGTGGAAGGTTGCGGATGCGGTCGAGCGCGTCGACGGCGGCCTGAATGGCCGCGTCGGCATCGTCGAAGCGTGCGAGGGTCCGCTCACGGGTGGCCTCGATGAGTCGCCCCCCATGTGCGCTGATCGCACGCTCGATCCGATGTGCGCAACGCGCCGCTGCGCGATCGGCTTCATCATCGCCGACCCGCGTCGCGAGCGTTTCATCGCCCCCGTGCAGGGCGGCAAGGATACAGATGTTCATGCGATCGGACATCGGCACTCTGTTACGTCGGCCTGTCGGGCCGGGTCAGGATCTGTGAAGGGAGCTTCCATGTGCGTCGGTGGCCGCGTCGTGCATGAACCTACGCCTCGCTCTGGCCCGGCCGGAGCAGGCTGATCGTTGCGGACTGTGGCGCGACAGGTAGCTCTGGCGGGTCGAACGCGGTGTCTCCCTCCTCGACGATCGTCTGCTGCGTCAGCCCGACGAAGTCGAACAGACGCCGATCTGCGAGGTGGGAAGGCACGACGTTCTTCAGTGCGGTGGCGAGCGACTCGATGCGCCCCGGGTAGTCCCGTGCCCAACCCTGGAGCATGTTCTTGATCTGCTTGCGCTGCGCGTTCTCCTGCGAGCCGCACAGGTTGCAAGGGATGATGGGGAAATCCATCGTGCGTGCGAAGCGCGCGATCTCGGCTTCGGTGCAGTAGGCGAGCGGGCGGATCACCACGTGGTTGCCGTCGTCACTCACGAGCTTCGGGGGCATGGCCTTGATCTTGCCGCCGAAGAACATGTTCAGGAACAGGGTCTCGAGCATGTCGTCGCGATGGTGCCCGAGCGCGATGCGGGTGGCACCGAGCTCCTTCGCCGTACGGTAGATGATGCCGCGGCGCAGGCGCGAGCACAGCGAGCAAGTGGTCTTGCCCTCGGGGATCTTGTCCTTGACGATCGAATAGGTGTCTTCGGTGACGATGCGATACTCGACCCCTATCGATTCAAAGTAGGCCGGGAGCACATGGTCGGGGAAGCCGGGCTGCTTCTGGTCGAGGTTCATCGCCACGATGCGGAAGTCGACCGGGGCCCGCTCACGCAGTGCGAGCAGGCAGGACAGCAGGGTGTAGGAGTCCTTGCCGCCGGAAACGCACACCATCACGGTGTCGCCGTCGCCGATCATGTTGAAGTCGCCGATCGCCTCGCCGACCCCGCGCTCGAGCTTCTTCTTCAGGCGCAGAAAGGTGTTGGAAAAACGTTCGTCGCCGGTGTTGTCGGGGGCGGGTCGGTTCTCTGCGGGGGCGTAAGCGGCAGTCACGGTGCAAGGGCCTGTCTGGAAGTCAATGCGGGATTATCCCAGAAAGCACGGTGCGCTACCCGATCACAAATGCACGCTGCGCCCCCCGTCGACCGCGATGATCTGCCCGGTGACGTAAGGGGCGTCGAGCATCAGAAATCGTACCGTGCGCGCAATGTCGGCAGGCGATCCCACGCGCTTGAGCAGGGTGTGTGCGATGATCCGTTCGCGCTCCTCGGGGGGAAACTGCCCGTCTTCCGGCCAGTCGATCGGCCCCGGCGCCACGCCATTGACGCGGACCTCGGGCGCGAGCTCGACGGCCAGCGATCGGGTGAGCGTGGCGAGCCCCCCCTTGGCAACGTTATAGACCGTATAGCCGGTGAGCGGCCAGTCGGCGTGAATATCCACGATGTTTACGATGGCGCCTCCGGCGCGGCGCAAGGCGGGCGCCAGGGCTTGAGACAGGAACAGCGGCCCCATGAGGTTGGAGCCCACGAGCTCGTCCCACGCCGCGCGGTCGATGCCGCCGATCGGCGTCGGGAAGAAGCTTGATGCGTTGTTCACCAGGCCGTCCAGCCCTTCGCCGCGTGCCAGCACCTGGGCAGCGATATCCTCGGCGGCGCCGAAGCGGGCGAGGTCGCCGCGGACGGTGAAGGCCGAGTCGGCCCGGAGCGCGTTGAGCGAGGCTGCGAGCGACTCGGCCTCGCCGGCGCTGCTGCGATAGTGCAGGACTACGCGCGCGCCCGCTGCGTGCAGGCAACGTGCGATTTCCGCGCCCACACGGCGTGCCGCGCCGGTGACGAGGATCCGCGGTGCGTGCGTGGGGCCGGAGGGGGAGGAGTGCTGCGTGTCGTTCATGCGCTTGCCCTGATGTGGTTCGCTCGGTCGGCTGCGCCCGGGAAGCTGCCGGTACAATCTCCGGCTTTCTTCGACCCTGGATCGCCCGACCATGTCTGCATTGCCCCAGCCCTCCGCCGATGCGCTCACGCAGAGCGCGCGCCTGCTCGAACGCATCGAGGCCGAGATCGAGACGGCCGGCGGCTGGATTCCGTTCTCGCGCTACATGGAGCTCGCGCTCTATGCGCCCGGTCTCGGTTATTACAGCGGCGGCGCGCGAAAGTTCGGTCCTGGCGGCGATTTCATCACTGCCCCTGAGCTTACGCCCCTTTTTGGTCAGGCGCTTGCGGCCCAGGTGGAGCAGGTGATGTGCGCGAGCGAGGCGGAGGTGATCGAGGTCGGCGCCGGCACCGGCCTGCTCGCCGCCGACCTGCTGCTCGAACTCGAACACCGCGGCCGTGCGCCGGAGCGCTACGGCATCCTCGAGCTTTCGGGGGAGTTGCGCGCGCGCCAGTTCGACACCCTTGCTGCGAAGGCGCCCCATCTGGCGGGCCGCGTGCACTGGCTGGACGCGTTGCCTGACACCTTCTGCGGCGTGGTGGTGGCGAACGAGGTGCTGGACGTGATGCCGGTGCATCTGATCGTTTCGCGCGCCGATGGGCTGTTCGAGCGCGGGGTCGCCATGGCCCAGGATGATGCGGGCGTCCGACGCCTGTGCTGGGCTGACACGCCGGCGCAGGGTGCAGTCGCCGAGGCGGCAGGCGCACTCGCGCTGCCCGCGCCGCAACAGGGTGAATACGTGACTGAGCTGAACCTCGCGGGTGGCGCGTGGGTCAGCGCGTGGGCCCAGAGTCTGGTGCGTGGCGCCATGATCCTGATCGATTACGGCTATCCGCGCGCCGAGTACTACCTGCCCTCGCGCGCGAGCGGCACCCTGCTCTGCTATTACCGCCACCACGCCCATGGCGACCCCTTCCTGTGGCCGGGGCTGAACGATATCACCGCGTTCGTGGATTTCACTGCGGTGGCGGAGGCGGGCTTTGCTGCCGGCCTGGATGTGCAGGGCTATACCACGCAGGCACAGTTCCTCTTCAACTGCGGCGTGCTCGACTGCCTCGCCCGCCGTGGCCCGCAGGAAAGTGCGGACTACATCCGCGCCGCGCGCGCGGTGCAGCGCCTGACCACGCCGCAGGAGATGGGCGAACTGTTCAAGGTGCTGGCGCTGTCGCGCGGAATCGATACGCCGCTGCTGGGCTTTGCGCGCGGAGACCGGCTGCACACCCTGTGAGCCGCCTTCCAGGGCTCAGAGCGTGCGCTCCTCCAGCCAGGCTGCGATGCGCATCGCGACCAGTTCCCAGTCGTGCTCGAGCATCATGCCGTGGCCGACGTTGGGGAAGATCTCCGCCTGACGCGCATAGGTCAGCGCGGTCATGTGCACCTGGTCGGGCGGGATCAGGGCGTCGTGCTCGGCACCCAGGATCAGCATCGGTGGGCGGTGCATGCGCGCCGGCTGCGGCAGGTTGAATAGCGACATGTCCCAGATCGCGCGGTGGGACTCGGGCTGACTGAGACGGTAGTAGCGCTGCAGTTGGTCGGCTGCGACCGGCTGGTGGAACAGTGCTTCGCGCAGGCTCTCGATGTCTACCTCGTTGCCCGCCATGATCCGGTTGAGGTCCGACAGCAGGTTGGGGCGCTTGAACATCAGCCCCACCGCCGAGCTCATCAGGCCCTGAGGCGGCACCGAGGACATCAGCACCACGGCCGGAGCGTCGTGCTGCTCGAGGTACTTCTGTACCACCAGACCTCCCATCGAGTGTCCGACCAGGATTGGCGGGGCGGGCAGGCTGGCTGCAACTTCGGCGACGTCGCGCACGTAGTCGTCGATGGAATAGGTGTCCAGCAGTTCTCGGCTACGGCTCCTGCCGTGTCCGGACAGCGAAACCGCATAGGCAGCCCAGCCTTGACGTGCGAACCAGGGCAGGAAGTGCTCTTCCCAGCACCAGGCCGAGACATAGGCGCCGTGCACGAAGAGCAGGGGATGGTCGTGTGTCGGTCGTTCGGGTGCGTGACACAGCACCTCGAGTTCGCCGAAGCGGGTGTTGTTCATTGGGGATCCTTGTTCCGCGCCTTCACGGCTGCCACACGTGCGGCGTGCAGTGCGTGCGGAATGTCTTTCTTGTCGGGACAGCTTGCGACGATTGTAGCGGCGTCGACGTTGCGTACGGCGCTCAGCGCTGTGCGCCAGTGTGACAAAGGTCGCCAGATGCCGCGATCTTCTCCGCCGCGACCGGCATGATCGCAGGCTGCGGCCTGGAGCATGAGCTCGAAGCGCTCCGGGCGTCGCAGCCCGTCGCAGCGCTCGATCAGCTTCACCATGGTTTCGGGGCGCAGCGCCTCGGCGAGCGCGAGGATGCCGTGTTCGCGCGCCACCATCTCGGCGAGTTCGCGGCATTCGGCGGGCGCCTTCAGGCGGGTGGAGACCTCGCGGGCGCGTCGGGCACTCGCCGCCTCGTGGCCATAGTGGTGGGGGAGAACATGGGCCGGTGTGTCGGCCTTGCCCAGGTCGTGGAGCAGACAGGCCCAGCGCACGGGTAGCGGTTGCTCCCCCCTGGCCGCAGCGTCGACGACGAGCAGCACATGTTCGCCGCTGTCGATCTCGGGGTGGTGCTTCTCGGGCTGGGGCACACCGAAAAGCCGATCGAGTTCGGGCAGGATCGCGGCGAGCGCGCCGCAGTCGCGCAGTACACGGATCATGCGCGAGGGCCGCTCCTCCATCAGCCCGCGGGCGAATTCCTGCCACACGCGCTCGGGGACCAGGTGGTCCACCTCACCGGCGTCGACCATGTGCCGCATCAACGCCATGGTTTCGGGGGCGACATCGAAGGCGGTAAAGCGTGCGGCGAAGCGTGCCACCCGCAGGATTCGCAGCGGGTCTTCGGCGAAGGCGGGGGAGACGTGACGGAACACGCGTGCAGCGAGATCGCGCTGGCCACCGCAGGGGTCGATCAGCTTGCCGTCTTCCGCGCGTGCGATTGCGTTGATGGTAAGGTCGCGGCGGAGCAGGTCGTCCTCCAGCGTGACCTCGGGAGAGGCGTGGCAGACGAAGCCGGTGTATCCATGGCCCGACTTGCGCTCGGTGCGTGCGAGCGCGTATTCCTCATTCGTTCGTGGGTGCAGAAAGACCGGAAAGTCGCGCCCGACCGGGCGGAACCCGCGTGCGATCATTTCCTCGGGGGTGCTGCCGACCACGACCCAGTCGCGATCCTTGACCGGCAGCCCCAGCAGGGCGTCGCGCACCGCCCCGCCAACGACATATGCCTGCATCAGCCGTAAAGATCCTCTTCCGGGATGGACTCGGTCTCGGCGCGCGCAGCCACGGCCCAGTCCTGCATGTGCGGATTGGCCAGCAGGGTGGCGAGGTACTGACCGGCCACGCCCTCGGGCTTCACGCCATAGGTCTGGAAGCGGAAGGCGACCGGGGCGAAGGCTGCGTCGGCGAGGCTGAAGCGGCCGAACAGATAGGGGCCGTCGTTGCCAAAGCGTGCCCGGCAGTCGGTCCAGATTGCGATGATGCGCGCGATGTCGGCATCCACTTCGGGGCTGTGGCCGAAGCCGGTGTAGTCCTTGCGCACGTTCATCGGCATGCGGCTGCGCAGATTCTGGAAGCCAGCGTGCATCTCCGCGGTCACCGCGCGGGCGATGGCGCGCGCGGCAGCGTCCTCGGGCAACAGCGCAGGATTCTTCTCGGCGAGGTATTCGCCGATGGCGAGGGAGTCCCATACCTTGAAGCCATGGTCGTTCAGGCAGGGCACCTTGCCCGAAGGCGAGTGCGACAGGATGCGTTCGCGGCTGCCGGGGATGAACAGCGGGATGCGGATCTCCTCGAAGTTGAAGCCGCCCTCGCGCGCGGCCAGCCATGCGCGCAGGGACCAGGACGAGTAGTTTTTGTTGCCGATGATGAGCTTCATCGCGGGCTCCGGGGCTGATGTGGGTGGAATTTCAGCGCCGCGCGTGGCGGCGGAACGGGTAGTAGAAGGCGCGCGGCCCGGCATCGCCCAGCCAGCCGGGTGCCACCGCCTCGAGTGGGGTGGCCGCAAGGCCGTAGGGCAAGGGATCGCCGTAGGCGACGTTGTCCACCCGCATCGACCGCACGTTGTCGCGGCTCATCAGCGGCTGGGGGGCGAGCTCCATCAGGCGCGCCTGCATCATCGCGATGTTCTCGGGCAGCGGAATCACCTTGCGGCGCTTGCCGACCGTGAGTTCGGACACGTACTCGACCAGTTGGCGCAGGGTATAGACGGTGGGGCCGGCGAGATCGAAGGTCTTGCCGGTGGCGTCGGGACGGACCAGGCTCTGCCAGACGGCTTCGGCCACATCTTCCACGTAGACCGGTTGGAAGCGGACGCTGGCGCCGGCGAGGGGGATTACCGGGAACATGCGCACCAGGTCTGCGAACAGGTTGAGGAAGCTGTCCCCGCGACCGAAGACCACCGAGGGGCGCAGGATGGTCCACTCGGTCTCGGGTGTCGAGGTGCGGATGGCGGTTTCGCCCGCAGCCTTGGAGCGCTGGTATTCGGAGGGGCCGCCCGAGTCCGCGCCGAGCGCGCTGATGTGCACCAGGCGCGGCACGCGTGCGGCGCGACAGGCCGCCACGATCTTCTGCGGCAGCTCGACGTGCGCACGCGCGAAGTCCGGGCCGAAGGGCGTGCCGGGGCGCGAGTGCAGCACGCCGACCGTGTTGACCACGGCGTCTGCGCCAGCCACCAGTGCGGAAAGGGTTGCGGGGTCGTGCACGTCGGCTTCGACCACCTCGGCGTTGGGCAGCAGCAGCACATGACCGGCACGGCTGCGGCGGCGGGTAGGAAGGATGACCTTTACGCCTGCTTCGCACAGGCGGTTGGCAATGGCGCTACCGATAAAGCCGGAGCCGCCGATGAGGACGATGCGTTTCGGATTCATGGTTCGACTCGGAGGGTTTCTCGTTATTGATGCGGCGATGCCGCAGGGCTGGAGCTTACTCGCTGGCGGGCGCGGGCGCGATGGTCCCCAGGCGAGCCGTGAGCGATTGTGGCCGTTTTTCCATCATTGCGGCATAGATCACCGCGTTTGCGAGCACCTTCTTGACGTAATCGCGGGTTTCGTCGAATGGGATGGTCTCGGCGTAGATCGCGCCCTCGAGCGGGCCGCTGTCGCGCCAACGCCGCGCGCGTCCCGGCCCTGCGTTGTACCCCGCGCTCGCCAGCACCGGGTGGCTATCCAATCCTTCCAGAATCAGACGCATGTAGCTGGTGCCGAGCAGGACGTTGGTGCGGGGATCGTTGAGCATGCGTGGATGGTAGCCGTTCAGGCCGATCTTGCCCGCGACCCACTTACCCGTGGCCGGCATGACCTGCATCAGCCCCTGGGCGCCCGCACTGGAGCGTGCGGGGACGACGAAGCGGCTCTCCTGGCGCATCAGCCCATATACCCACGCCAGATCCAGCCCCTGTGTGCGCACCTGCGGCTCTACAACCTCACGGTAGGGGGTCAGGAAGCGCAGCTCGAAGTGGCTGCGTGGATTGGCGAGTTCGGCGGTGTTGATGGCGCGATCGTAGAGCTCGTTGCGCAAAGCCAAGTGCGCGGCGGCCAGGCGGAAGAACTCGTCGCGGTCGCGCACGGCCCAGATCCACTCGCGTACGGCCTCGGTGCGCAGATCGAGGCGGTAGAGGGCCAGCGCCCGCTGCAACCCCGGGTCGCGCTCTGCGGCCTCCAGCGCGGCGCGCGGCAACGGCGGGCTGGCCGGTGGCGGCAGGAAGGCTTGGCCGAGCGCCTCGCTGGCGAGCATGCCGTAGAAGTCAGGTTCTCCGGCGATGCGCTGGAAGAGCGCCTCAGCGGCCTCGCGCTCGCCGCGCGCGGCATGGGCCCGGCCCAGCCAGTAGATCCATTCGGGGCGCTCGCGCTCCTGCGCGGGGAGGGCCTCGATGCTTGCGCGTACGCGGCGCCAGTCCTGCACGCGCAATGCGGCGCGCACGCGCCAGGCGCGCTGCTCGGGCGTTGTGGTGACGTCACCGGCAGCGGTGAAGAAGTCGACCGCCTCGGGTAGCCGGCTTTGCGCGGCATGCAGGCCCATCACCACGTGGATGTAGTTCCTCTCCTCCGCGCTGAGGCGGTCCTGGATGCGCAGCAGGCGTGTCTGCGCTGCGCTTACATCCTCGCGGGCCAGACGCACCAGCGCGGCGAGTGCCACTTCGCGGCCGGCGCGCGTGACCGCGAAGTTGGGCGGCAGGCGATCCAGCCAGGGGGCGGGCGAGCGCACAGCCTGGTCGAGGGCAGCGTGGGTAGGCGCCCGTCCGGTGGGAAGCAGGGCGAGGCTGGCGAAGGCGGCCTCGGGGGTGCGCGAGTCGATCTGGCGGCGGATGCGCCACCACACGCCGTCTTCATCCACTGCGCCGCTGCTGGCGGCGCTGCGCAGTGCGGGGGCGCAGGCGTCGTGGGCCGTGAGGCGTTCATGCCACTGCTGCGCGACCTCGCCGGGCACGCTGGTGTCGCCGCTCATCAGCCGTGCCGTCCATGCGCTGCAGTGCAACTCGTCGTCGGCGTTCACCAGCCCGTCGTAGCGCTGCAGGAAGCCCTGCCAGTCGCCCTCCTTGGCCAGCCGTTTCAGCCAGTCTGCCCGCAGCCTGTCCGCGAGCACCGTGCCGGCCTCGCGCGCGAGGAATGCCTCCAGTTCGGCCTGCGGCGGAAGTTCCGGCCGGGCAAGCAGGTGCACCAGGTGCCAGTAACGCGGATAGGCGTCGAGCACGTGCGGATCGCGCACCGCGGCCAACTGCGAGAGTTGCTCGCGGTCGCCCTTGCGCAGGGCCTCGCGAGCGGCGACGATACGTTCGTCCCCTGCGGGCGCCACCGGCTGCGCGTGCGCGCTGGTGGCATGGATCAGGCCTGCGGTCAGCAGGCTTGTGAAGAAGCGGGTGGTGAAAGACGTCTTTTTCATGTTCTTCCGGGGCGGCTGCATTTCCCCGATGAATCCTGCAGTACGAATCTTCTGGTTTGCGGCATGACCCACGAGCACCCCCCCATCCCCGACGGGCAGGGCGACGCCCACGAGGCGGCACTGCGCAAGCGCCTGCGTGAACGCGCGCTCACGCACCGGCAGGCGATGCCTGCAGAGCGCCGGGCGCAGCTTACCCTGCGTATCGCCCGGCACCTTGACGAACTCGTCGCACGCCTGCAGCCCGATACCCTAGGTTTCTGCTGGCCCTATCGCGCTGAGCCGGATCTGCGTGACTGGGTGCAGGGCTGGCTGGCAGCGCGGCCGGGGCGTGTCGCGTCGCTTCCGGTGGTGTTGGAACGCCATGCGCCCATGACGTTCCGTGCATGGACGCCCGGCGTGCCGATGCCGCTCGATCGTCACGGTATTCCGCACCCCGCCGATGGTGTCGAGGTGCAGCCGGAACTGGTGCTGGTCCCGCTCAACGCCTTTGACGATCACGGCTACCGGATCGGCTATGGCGGGGGGTATTTCGACCGCACGCTCGCGCTGATGCGCACAGTAGCGGTCGGTGTGGGTTTCGAGGCCGGGCGTGTGCCGGACACCTTTCCGCAGCCGCACGACCGCCCCATGCAGTGGCTGGTGACGGAGGCGGGTGCGTTCGAGGCACGCCCCCGGAATCAGCTGGCCGACAGGAACATGCGGTAGGCTGGGTTCTCGCTTTCCGGCGTAAAGTCGTAACCCAGGCGCTGCAGGAAGTCGTCGAAGGCGGCCTTGTCCTGCGGCGGTACCTGCATACCGACCAGCACGCGACCGAAGTCGGAGCCATGGTTACGATAGTGAAACAGGGAGATGTTCCAGTCCGAGCGAAGGGTGGACAGGAAATTCATCAGCGCGCCGGGGCGCTCCGGGAACACGAAGCGGTACACCACCTCGTTTTCCGCCTGGGGCGCTCGCCCGCCCACCATGTAGCGCACGTGGCTCTTGGCGAGTTCGTCGTCGGTGAGGTCGATTGCGGGCAGTTCATGACGCGCGAGCATTTCGACCAGGCGTGCGACCTCGTTGCGGTTGTGCAAGGTGACGCCAACGAAGATGTGCGCCTGCTGCGTGTCGGCGTAGCGGTAGTTGAATTCGGTGATGTTGCGGTTGCCGAGCACGCTGATGAACTTCCTGAACGAGCCGGGCTTCTCCGGAATGGTCACCGCCAGCACGGCTTCACGTTGTTCACCAAGCTCGGCGCGCTCGGCGACGAAGCGGAGGCGGTCGAAGTTCATGTTCGCGCCCGAGGCGACCGCGACCAGACTCTTTTCGCGTAACTTGTGCTGGCGGGCGTACTCTTTCGCTCCGGCGATGGCAAGTGCGCCCGAGGGCTCGAGGATGGCGCGCGTGTCCTCGAACACGTCCTTGATCGCGGCGCAGATCGCGTCGTTGTCGACCAGGATGACCTCGTCCACATACTGCTGGCACAGGCGGAAGGTTTCGTTGCCCACCCGGCGCACGGCCGTGCCGTCGGCGAAGATCCCGACCTGATCGAGTTCCACCGGTTGGCCGGCAGCAAGCGAGACTGCCATCGCGTTCGCGTCTACGGTTTCGACCCCGATGATCCGGGTTTCCGGGCGCAGGCGCTTGATGTAGGCCGCGACCCCCGCGATCAGCCCGCCCCCGCCGATTGCACAGAAGACCGCATGGATCGGCTGGGAGTGCGCGCGCAGGATCTCCATGCCGATGGTGCCTTGGCCTGCGATCACGTCGGGGTCGTCGAAGGGATGGACGAAAGTGAGCCGCTCGGACTTCTCGAGTTCCTTCGCGTGTGCGTAGGCGTCGGAATAGGATTCACCGGCCAGAACGACCTCGCCGCCGCGTGCCCGGACCGCGTCCACCTTGATCTGTGGTGTCGTGCTGGGCATCACGATCACGGCGCGTACACCGAGCCGGGCGGCAGAGAGTGCCACGCCTTGCGCGTGGTTGCCGGCCGAAGCGCAGATCACGCCACGTTTCAGCGCCTGCGGCGAGAGGTTCGCCATCTTGTTGTAGGCGCCGCGGATCTTGAAGCTGAATACCGGCTGCATGTCCTCACGCTTGAGGAAAATGCGGTTGTGCGCGCGCGCGGACAGATTGCTCGCGAGCTCAAGCGGCGTTTCGACGGCGACGTCGTACACCCGTGCGTTGAGGATGCGTTCGAGGTAATCGTTGGGGGTGTTCATGGCGGTGCCGGTGCGCTGCTGCAAAGCGGCCGAGCGTAACAGTCGCGTGCCGCCGGCGGCAAGTGCATGCTGGGCAAGCGTTCGGGGCAGGGGTATGCCCAAGCGTTTGCGCGTATGGACGCGCGAGGAGTTGGCGACTAACGGTGATGGCGACCGTGAAGGCGAGCCGGACCGTTGGCCTGTGCCACGCAGCCGCTCATGGATATCCGCCCCCGGCGCTCCGGATGTCGTCCTCACTCGCTCGGAGCGCGCGCGACTGGCGCTCGATGAACTCCTGCGTGGAGTCGATGCCGCGCAGGCGCAGGATGGTGGAGCGAACCGCAGCTTCGAGCAGCACGGCGAGGTTGCGCCCGGCGGCCACCGGGAGCACGACGCGGGCGATCTTCACGCCGAGAATGTCCTGGGTCTCCTGCTGTAGCGGAAGACGGCTCGGATCTCCCGGACCGGGCTGGCGGCGGTCGAGGTGGCAAATCAGGCGCAGGCGCATCTTGCGGCGGCAGGCGGTCTCGCCGAAGATCGTGCGGATGTCGAGGAGCCCCAGACCACGTACCTCGATGAAATCCTGCAGCATCTCGGGGCTTCGCCCCTCGAGTACAGTGGGCGCGATGCGCGAGAATTCGACCACGTCGTCCGCGACGAGGCCGTGGCCGCGTGAGATGAGCTCCAGGCCGAGCTCGGATTTGCCGGCCCCCGAGTCGCCGGTGATCAGCACGCCGAGCCCCAACACATCCATGAACACGCCATGGAGCGAGACCTTCTCGGCGAGCTCGCGCGAGAGATAGAGGCGGAGCTGGTCGATCACGCCCGCCGAAGGGTGGCGCGCGGTGAACAGCGCTACGTCGTGGGCCTCGCAGATGCCGTGCAGGATGTTGGGCACCTCGCAGCCGTCGGCGACGATGATGGCTGGCGGGTGCGCCGACAGGATCTCGTTGAGATGGTGAGCGACCTTCTCGTTGGAGTGGCGTTGCGCCCAGGCCAGTTCGGCGCTGCCGAGCACCTGCAGTCGGGTGGGGTGGATCAGATTGAGGTGGCCGACCAGATCAGCCGGCCAGATGCGCTCTTCGCCCACGCTGAGGCGGGCCTCGAGCGGCCCGCTGACGTGGATCAGGCTGAGACTGTCGCGATGGGTCTCATACAGCCGCGTCAGGCTGGTCTGCCGCATGGGCGCCCCAGTTCATGAACATCTGGTGGATGTGTGCCGCATCCGGCGCATTCAGCAGCGCTTCGCGGAATGCGCGATCGCTGAACATCTGCGCAAGTTCGGAGAGCAACTGCAGGTGTGTCTCGTTGGCCTGTTCGGGCACGAGCAGTACGAACAGCATGCTGACCGGGCGGCCGTCCGGCGCATCGAACTGGACTGGTGTGGCCAGGCGCAGGAAGGCGCCCGCTGCATCCTTGAGGCCCTTGATGCGGCCGTGCGGGATCGCGATGCCTTGCCCGAGGCCGGTGGAGCCCAGGCGTTCGCGGGTGAACAGGCTGTCGAAAACGGTGCTGCGACCGATGCCCTGGTTGTTCTCGAAAAGCAGGCCGGCCTGCTCGAAGACGCGCTTCTTGCTGCTGGCGTCGAGGTCGACCACCACATTGGAAAGTGGCAGGAGTTGGGATATCAGGCTCATTCGCAGGTGTGCAAACACGACGCCCCGGTCTTCCAGGTCGCCGGGGCGACTGTCGTTCCGGGGCGGGCGCCGCAGGCGTCGTCAAAACGCGCGCATTATAACCACAACCGCGCCCCGGTCATGGGGCTGTAACGAAAGGCTCAGTCCTCGGGGGTCTGGTGCTTCAGCGACTCGTGGTTGTGCTCGGCCATCTTCTGCTTGTATTTCTGCACCTGGCGGTCGAGCTTGTCGGTCATCGAGTCGATGGCGGCGTACAGGTCGGCATCGTCGCTTTCAACGAAGATGTCCTTGCCGCGCACGTGCAGGGTCACTTCGGCCTTCTGCTTGAGCTTCTCGACGGAGAGGATTACCGCAACGCTGGTGACGTTGTCGAAGTGGCGGATGACGCGATCGAGCTTGGAGGTGACGTAGTCGCGGATGGCCGGGGTAACTTCGACATGATGCCCGGTGATGTTGAGATTCATGGTGACTCCTGTGGTTGTCAGATGGATTTGCGCATGCTGACCGGCGGGATATTGAGGGATTCGCGATACTTGGCGATGGTGCGCCGTGCGACCACGATACCCTGCTGGCCTAGAATCTCGGCAATCTTGGCGTCGGACAGCGGCTTCTTGCTGTCTTCGGCTTCCACCAACTGGCGAATCAGCGCGCGAATCGCCGTGGAAGAGGCCGCCCCACCGGTGTCGGTGGCGACATGACTGCCGAAGAAATACTTGAGCTCGAACACGCCGCGCGGTGTCGCCATGTACTTTTGCGTGGTCACGCGCGAAATGGTCGACTCGTGCAGTTCAAGCTGGTCGGCGATCTCCCGCAGCGTGAGCGGGCGCATGGCCACAGGGCCATGATCGAAGAACTGCCGCTGCTGGTCAACGATGGCCTGGGAAACGCGGAGGATGGTGTCGAAGCGTTGCTGCACGTTGCGGATCAGCCAGCGTGCCTCCTGCAACTGGCCGCCCAGTCCGCCGCCCTGGCCGCGGTTCTGCTGCAGCAGGCTGGCGTACAGGCGGTTGATGCGCAGGCGCGGCATGGCGTCCTGGTTGAGACTGACCGACCAGCGCCCGCGCACCTTGCGTACGACCACGTCGGGCAGCACATAGCGTGTCTCGCTGGTGGAATAGCGCGAGCCGGGGTGCGGGTCGAGGCTGCAGATCAGTGCGTGCGCCGCGCGCAGCGATTCGTCGTCCGAGCCAGTGAGCTTCTTCAGTTTGGCGAAGTTGCGTTCGGCGAGCAGTTCCAGGTGCTTGGTGGCGACCTCGAGGGCGAGTGCTCGCGTCGCGCAGTCGGGCAGTGTGCGCAACTGCAGCGCGAGACATTCCTGCGGCGAGCGCGCGCCGATGCCCGCTGGTTCGAGGTTCTGCACATGGTGCAGGGCAATGCTCAGGTCTTCGAGTTCGATGCCCGATTCGGGCGGCAGCAGTTCGAGTAGTTCCTCAAGCGGCTGGTGCAGATAGCCGTCATCGTCCAGCGCCTCGACGATGAATCGCACCAGCGCGCGGTCGTGATCCGACAGCGGCGACAGGGCGATCTGCTGATCGAGGTGGTCGCGCAGCGAGATGCCGGCGGCCTGAAACTCTTGATAATCGACGTCCTCATCGTCCTCGCTGCGGCTGGAGGCCCCGGTGCCCACGCTGGACCAGTCGATGCCTTCATCCTCGCTGCTGCCCTCTCCGCCTTCATGCTGCAGGGCCTCGCTGCCGGACTCGGCGGGGCCTTCGCCCTGCGGCGCTTCCTGGTGGGATTGTTCGCTGGGCGTGCTTGCGGCGGCGGGCAGGAACTCGCCTTCGCCCTCCTCGCGCTCGAGCATCGGGTTGTCCAGCAGGAAGCGCTCGATCTCCTGATTCAGCTCGATCGTCGATAGCTGCAGCAGCTTGATCGACTGCTGCAGTTGCGGCGTCAGTGTGAGGTGCTGCGAGAGCTTGAGCTGGAGACTGGGCTTCATGGCGTGAGGAGGGGCGCGCAGTCAGAGCCGGAAGTGCTCGCCAAGGTAGACCTGGCGCACCTGCTCGTTCTCGATGATCTCGGTCGGTGCGCCACTGGCGAGCACACGGCCTTCGCTGATGATGTAGGCGCGATCGCAGATACCGAGCGTCTCGCGTACGTTGTGGTCGGTGATCAGCACGCCGATGCCGCGCTCCTTCAGGAAGCGGATGATCTTCTGGATGTCGATGACCGCGATCGGGTCCACGCCGGCGAAGGGTTCGTCGAGCAGGATCAGGCGCGGATCGGTGGCCAGCGCACGGGCGATCTCGCAGCGGCGGCGCTCGCCGCCCGACAGCGAGATCGCGGTGCTGTCGCGCAGGTGGTGGATGCCGAGTTCGATCAGCAGCTCTTCGAGCCGCTCGCTGACATTGCGCTTGTCCAGCCCCTGCAACTCGAGCACCGCCTGGATGTTCTCGGCCACGGTGAGTTTGCGGAAGACGCTCATCTCCTGCGGCAGGTAGGAAAGGCCCAGGCGTGCGCGGGCGTGGATCGGCAGATGGGTCAGATCCTTCCCGTCCAGGGTGATCTGCCCGCCGTCTGCGCGCACGAGGCCGACGATCATGTAGAAGCAGGTGGTCTTGCCTGCGCCGTTGGGTCCGAGCAGGCCGACCACCTCGCCCGAGCCGACCTCGAAGCCAACGTCGTGCACCACGGTGCGCGCCTTGTAGCGCTTTTGCAGTCCTGCGACCTTAAGCAGACTCATCGTGGGGCTCTTTCAGCAGCTTGCGGATCAGTTCGGGTGCAAAACCCCGGGTTTGCAGGAAGCGCGCCTGGCGGGCCCATTCACGGGTCTCGGTGGGCGGCGTGGAAAATCGGCCGCGCAGCACGCTGCGAGCACGGTCGAGCTCCGATTCTACGCACTCCGTCGCGAGCGCAGCGTCGATCAGATCACGGTCGATTCCGCGCAGAGTGAGCTCCCTGCGCAGCCGTGTCTCGCCGAAGCGGGCCGACTTGCTGCGCACGAAGGCTTCGGCATAGCGGCTGTCGGACTGCAGGCCGAGTTCGCCCATGCGCGCGATCACGGCCTGGATCTCGTCGTGCTCGCCATGCGAGGCGAGCTTGCGCGCCAACTCGGCACGCGAGTGGTCGCGGCGGGCGAGGTGGCGAAGCGCGCGCTCGCGCAGGCTCGGCTCGCCCATGTGCGCGGCTCCGCTCAGGCCTCGGCAGGGGCGGAAGCCGGGCTGGCAGGCGCCATCTCGGGCAGGCCGACCGCAGCGCGGACCTTGTTCTCGATCTCGCGTGCGAGCGCGGGATTGTTGCGCAGGAACTCCCGCGAGTTGTCCTTGCCCTGGCCGATCTTGTCGCCGTTGTATGCGTACCAGGCGCCGGACTTGTCGACGATCTTGCGCTCCACGCCGAGGTCGATGATCTCGCCCTCGCGTGAGATGCCCTCGCCGTAGAGGATGTCGAAGTGCGCTTCCTTGAATGGTGGCGAGACCTTGTTCTTGACCACCTTGACGCGTGTCTCGGACCCGACCACTTCGTCGCCCTTCTTGATCGTGCCGGTGCGGCGGATGTCCATGCGCACCGAGGCATAGAACTTGAGCGCGTTGCCGCCGGTGGTCGTCTCCGGGCTGCCGAACATCACACCGATCTTCATGCGGATCTGGTTGATGAAGATGACCAGGGTATTGGTGCGCTTGATGTTTGCGGTGAGTTTGCGCAGCGCTTGCGACATCAGGCGGGCCTGCAGGCCGGGGAGTTGGTCGCCCATCTCTCCTTCGATCTCGGCCTTGGGCGTGAGCGCGGCGACCGAGTCGACCACCACGATGTCCACGCCGCCCGAGCGCACCAGCATGTCGGCGATCTCCAGCGCCTGCTCGCCGGTGTCGGGCTGCGAGATCAGCAGATCTTCGATGTTGACGCCGAGCTTCTCGGCGTAGCCGACGTCGAGCGCGTGCTCGGCGTCGATGAAGGCTGCAGTGCCCCCGAGCTTCTGCATCTCGGCGATGACCTGCAGCGTGAGCGTGGTTTTGCCGGAAGATTCGGGGCCGTAGATTTCGACCACCCGACCGCGCGGCAGGCCGCCGAGGCCGAGTGCGATGTCGAGCCCGAGGGACCCGGTGGAGACGGTCTGGATATCGCGCTCGACGTTGCCGTCGCCCATGCGCATGATCGAGCCCTTGCCGAACTGCTTCTCGATCTGCGAGAGCGCTGCGGCGAGAGCCTTGGCCTTGTTGTCGTCCATTGGAGTGCGTCCTGTCTGGTTGAGCGAATTATGGCACAAAGATTGCAGGCCTGCGGTCTGCCGTGCCGCCGCCATCAGTGTAAGGCCTGTATGGGAGTACAGTAAATACGTGAAGCCCTGGACGGCTGCAAGCAGTTGGAGGCAGGCCGTGATTCAATCGGCGGGCGAGGCGAGCTCAACGATACCCTGCAGGGCGCGCAGAACGGTTTGCCGACGCACGGCGTAGCGGTCGCCCGCGAAACGCAGGGTGAGCGCGCGCGCCGGCACGTCGCGCGTGGCCCACGCCAGGCACACCAGGCCGACGGGCTTGTCGTGGGTGCCGCCGCTCGGTCCGGCGATGCCGGAGACCGCCACCGCGATGTCTGCCAGGCTGCGTTCGAGTGCGCCGGCCACCATCTCGAGCGCCGTGGCCTCGCTTACGGCGCCGTGTGCGGTGAGGGTGGCGGGGGACACGCCCAGCATGTCGATCTTGGCAGCGTTGGAATAGGTCACGAAGCCGCGGTCGAACCAGGCGGAGCTGCCGCTGATGGCCGTGACGGCTTCGGCGATCCAGCCCCCAGTGCAGGACTCGGCCGTGGCCATGCACCACCCGCGCCCCGCAAGTGCCGCACCGGCTGCACGCGCCAGCGTATCGAGCTCGCTGTCGTTCATGGGCTCAGGCGCCGAAGAGGGCGACCAGCGCGGCCACCGCGAGCAGTGTGTACCCTGCGGCGAAGAGGTCGTCGAGCATGACCCCGAAGCCGCCTTTGAAGCTGTGGTCCGCCCAGCGCACCGGCGGCGGCTTGAGAATGTCGAAGGCGCGGAACAGTCCGACGGCCACCGCCTGCCATGCGAGGGTGCCGGGGACGAACATCAGCACCAGCCAGGTGGCCACCATCTCATCCCACACGATGCCGCCATGGTCCGGTACGCCCAGGGCCTTGCCGGTGCGTTCGGCTGCGAGCACGCCTGCGACGAAGAAGCTCGCGAGCAGCGCGAGGAAGACGAACTCGGACACCGGTGTGCGGAGGAGCGGGTAGAGAAGCCAGGCGAGCAGTGTGCCGGCCGTCCCCGGGGCCCAGGGCGACAGGCCGGAGCCGAAGCCCAGGGAGATGAAGTGGGCTGGGTGGCTCATCATCAGGCGGAGGGTGGGGCGCATCGGGGCGGATTCTCTCGGGTCGGGTGTGGGCAGGAGGGTCAGCGGAAGTGATCGTAGCCGCTGCGCGTCAGGTGCACCAGCGTGCCATCGTGTTCGCGCAGCTTCAGGGTTCCGGCTTCGGGATTCAGCGTGCCGATGCGGTGCAGCGGCAAGTGGAGCGCCTGCGACAGCGCCTCGACCTGGCCGCGTCGTTCGGGCGGGGCGCTGAAGAGCAGCTCGTAATCGTCGCCGCCGGCGAGCAGGCAGCGGTGCCAGGTCGCCTCGGGGGTCGCGGTGGCGCGCAGCGCCGCGGTGGGAAGCGCCTCGGCTTCGAGGATGGCGCCGACCTGCGAGCCGTCCAGGATGTGGCCGAGGTCGCCGAGCAGCCCGTCTGAAACATCCAGCATTGCGGAGGCGATCCCGCGCAGCGCTTTTCCGAGCCCCACGCGCGGCTGCGGACGCTGCAGCGCCTGCAGGCAGCGTGTGCGTGCGGCCCCGGCCAGGGTCGCTTCGCCCCGCAGGGCGGCCAGGCCGAGTGCGGCCAGGCCGGGCTGGCCAGACACCCAGAGTTCGTCGCCAGCTTGCGCGCCGGTGCGGGTGATGGCTGATCCGGGCGGGACCTCGCCGGCGATGGTAACCGACAGCGTGAGCGGCCCGCGGGTGGTGTCGCCACCGGCGAGGTCAACGCCGAAGCGCTCCGCACACGCGAAGAAGCCCTCGGCGAAGGCCGCGATCCAGTCTTCGTCCGGCGCCGGCAGCGCGAGCGCGAGGAACGCCCAGCGCGGCTCTGCGCCCATGGCGGCGAGGTCGGACACATTGACCGCCAGGGCCTTCCAGCCCAGGTCGCAGGCGTCGGTGTCGGCGAAGAAGTGCGTGCCGGCGACCAGCATGTCGGTCGAGACGGCGAGCTGCATGCCTGCGCGGGGCTGCAGCAGGGCGGCGTCGTCGCCGACGGCGAGCACGGTGTGGCGGGGCGTGCGGGTGAAGTGGCGTCGGATCAGGTCGAATTCGGAGGGCATCGTGATGCGGGCCGGCGTGCGCGCGGAACGCCGGGGGGCGGGGCGGACGCCTACTTTAACGCAGTCGCTGTATGTGCGAAGCCCCCGGCGCATCGGTATGCGGCGGAGGCTTCGGGGTGGGTGCCCGGCGGCTACGGCCGCCGGGCGGATGCGTGGACTCAGCGTCGTCCGGTGAGCTTCGCCTTCAGCGCGTCCCAGTCGACTGCGTCCAGAGTGTTCTTGACCAGCAGGCCGAGGTCGGTGTCGCCCTCCATGCGCAGGCGGCGGCTGAAGAACAGGGTGTCCGGGTCTTCCTCGCGTAGCGCCAGCGCCATGAAGTCGCGGGTGGTCGCGGAGATGATCAGCGCCGGCTTGGTGCCGGGCGTGGGCGTGACGCGGCGGAAACCTCTCTCGTCCAGCGTGAAATCGAGCGTGAGGCCGGCGTCGAGCACCCGCATCTGCAGGTGGTGTCCGGTGAGCGGCGCCAGCGTCTCGCGCGGCAGAATGCGACCGAGCGCGAGGTTCAGGGCCAGCGTCAGCACGTGGGTGGGCGGTTGCTGGGGCAGGCGCGACACCAGCTTCGCGAGCGTGGCGGGCACCTTGAAGTCCGGGACGCGGAAGTTCTCCAGGCGCTCACCGATGCGCTGGCGGAGGCTGCCGGGCAGGAGCTCGGCGGGCAGGGGCGGGCGGGGAAGCGAGGGCAGGGCGGGCATGTTCGGGCTCCGTTGCAGGGCTAGGCAGGCTGAGTCAGGCGGCGACGTATTGTTCCACCCCGGCGCGGCCATGCCAGAACCCGTTGCAGGGCTCCTCGACCATCCATTCGCGGCTTGCGGCGAGTGCGTCGGCGGGTGCGCGCTTACCGTCGACCACAGCGCGAAAGATTTCGACAATGCTGCGCGTGTTCGCGCCCTGCGGGCTGATGCGCAGCACTTCGGCGTTCTGCCCCACTGCGGGCAGGTCGCCGAGCAGGTTGTGCACCCGCGCCGATTGCGTCTGCACGCCGTTCAGGGTCAGGAAGGATTCGCCTTCGCGTGTGCGCAGGGTGATGCCGTCCATGATCGACAGGCAGCGGAACTCGCAGGTGTCCTTCTGCAGGTTGAAGTGGCGTGCGGTGAAGCAGCGCGCCGAGTGCGCCAGCGGCAGGCGGCCATAGGCGAAGACTTCGGTCTCGACCGGCGCAGCGAGCGCTGCGCGCACTTCGGCGAGGGCTGCGCCTGACATTTCGGGGGCGACCGCCCAGCGTGTGGCGCCGGAGTCGATCATCAGTTGCAGCGTGCCGGGGTTGAAGATGTTCAGCGTGGGGCCGGCGATCCAGTTTCGCACGCCGGCTTCGACGAGCAGGCGCACCGCGCCCATGTCGTTGGCTTCGACGCGGAAGCCGGGGTCGCCTTCGGCGCTCTGGCGCACGATGCGGCGCAGCACCTTGAGGTCGGACTCGGACTCGATCAGACCCTGGGTGCTCATCACCACTTCCTTGCCAGCAGCGGAAAGCACCTTGCCGACTTCAATCCAGTCCTCCAGGCGCAGTTCATGGCGGCGCGAGCACACGGTCTCGCCGAGATAGACGCTGTCGACCGGCGCTTCGGCCATGTCGGCGTAGAAATCGAGCACGCTCTGGTGCGGCCAGTAGTAGAGCAGGGGGCCGAGGGCGAGTTTCATGAGGGGTGTTCTCGTTGGGGTAGGGGCGGGGCTCACTTCCACGGGCGGTAGTAGGCGCCCAGGGTGTGGCTCTGGCCTTCGGAGACCTTGTTGAGTTCGGCCATCCAGGCGGGCAGAACGCTGAAGTTCTCCGCGCCTCCGGTCTTGAGCTTGTCGAGCGCGGCGCGCCATACCTTGGTCACCTGGGCGACATAGGCAGGGCTGCGCTGGCGGCCCTCGATCTTGATCGCGCGGATGCCGATGCGGGCAAGTTCGGGCAACAGCTCGAGGGTGTTCAGGCTCGTCGGCTCTTCAAGTGCGTAGTAGGTCTCGTCATTGACCTCGAAGCGGCCCTTGCACAGCGTCGGGTAGCCTGCGCGCTCACCTTCGGCGAAGCGGTCGATCAGGATGCCGTTGAGGCGCGTTTCCATCCCGCGCGGGGTGTCTTCCCAGCGCACGTGCTTGCCCGGCGAGCAGGCGCCATTGCAGTTCGGGGACTCGCCCGTGGCATAGGCCGATAGCGCGCAGCGGCCCTCGACCATCACGCACAGTCCGCCGAAACCGAAGATCTCGATCTCGACCGGGGTGTTGGCGACCACGCTCTCGACCTGGGCCATCGACAGCACGCGCGGCAGCACTGCGCGCTGGATGCCGAAGCGCTCGTGGTAGTAATTGATCGCCTCGTAGCTGGTGGCCGAGCCTTGTACCGACAGGTGCAGGCGCACGTGCGGGTGGGTCTTGGCCGCATAGGCCATCAGCCCGGGGTCGGCGAGAATCAGTGCGTCGAGTCCGAACTCGGCTGCGCGGTCCACTGCCTGGGTCCAGCTCGACCAGTTGCTGGTTTGCGGGTAGGTGTTGAGGGCCAGCAGCACCTTCTTGCCACGAGCGTGGGCGTATGCGATGCCCTCGCGCATCTGCGGCGGATCGAAGTTGAGGCCGGTGAAGTTGCGCGCGTTGGTGGCATCCTTGAAGCCGAGGTACACGCAGTCGGCACCGTGGTCGACGGCGGTCTTGAGGGCCGGCAGACTGCCTGCGGGGCAGACGAGCTCGATCGGGGAAGACGCGGTCATGGCAGGCGGATTTCCAAGGGAAAAAACGCCGCAACCATATACGAGGCCGGCCGCTCGCGCGTTGATTACCGTCAAACGCGGGGCGGCCGGCTGGATTTGTTGCCCGTCTCGGGGGGCGCCGTTCAGCGCGGGGTGTGGTAGGTCCCCGCTGCCGCGTGGCGCCCGCCCATGTGCGGGCGATGGTGTTGCTTCGGCCCGAGCAGGCCGCCTGCCAGCATGCCGAGCGCGCTCGCGGCCAGACCGTACAACTGAGGTTCGATGTCGCCTTCGGGAACGAACAGTTCGAACAGGATCCAGGTCGAAAGACCGAGGATGACTGCCAGCGCCGCGCCGAGGTTGTTGGCGCGCTTCCAGAACAGCCCGGCCGCCAGCGGTACGAAGGCGCCGGCCAGGGTCACGCGGTAGGCGTTCTCGACCATCTCGTGGATCGATGATTCGGTGCTCGTCGCGTACCAGGTGACGAGTGCGGTGAACACGATCACGGTGATGCGCGTGCTGAGCAGGAAGGCGCGGTCGCTCATGCCGGGGATGAAGCCGCGCAGTACGTTCTCCGAGAAGGTCACCGAGGGTGCGAGCAGGGTGCCGGACGCGGTGCTCATGATCACCGAGAGCAGCGCGCCGAAGAAGATCACCTGCGCGTAGAAGGGCATGTACTGCAGGATCAGCGTCGGCAGGATGAGCTGCGAGTCCTGCTCCATCAGGCGCTCGACCATGGCCGGGTCGATGATGTTGGCGGTGTAGGCGAGGAACAGCGGCACGGCGGCGAAGAAGAAGTAGCTCGCCCCGCCGAGCGTGGTGCCCCACACCGCGACGGCTTCGTTCTTGGAGGAGTTCACGCGCTGGAACACGTCCTGCTGCGGAATCGAGCCCAGCGCCATGGTGGCGAAGGCGGCGATCCACGCAATCATGTCGACCATGTCGAGGGAGGGCAGGAAGTCGAACTTGCCCTCGGCCGCGGCCTTGGAAAGCACGTTGTCAAAGCCGCCTGCCATGTCGCCCGCCATCCAGGTGACCCAGACGAGGCCGATGACGATCACTATCATCTGCACGAAGGTGGTCATCGCGACCGACCACATGCCGCCGAACAGGGTGTAGACCAGCACCACGCCGGCGCCGATCAGCATGCCCTGGTTCATGCTCACCAGGTCGCTCGACAGCACGTTGAACACGAGGCCGAGGGCTGTGATCTGCGCCGCCACCCAGCCGAGATAGGACAGCACGATGCAGATCGAGAGCACCAGTTCGGTCGTGCGGTTGTAACGCATGCGGAAGAAATCGCCCAGCGTGAGCAGGTTCATGCGGTACAGCGGGCGGGCGAAGACGAGGCCGAACAGCACCAGGCACACCGAGGCACCGAGCGGGTCGGAGATCAGGCCACGGAAGCCTTCCTCCAGAAAGGTCGCCGAGATGCCGAGCACCGTCTCGGCGCCGAACCAGGTGGCGAACACCATCGCGAGCACGACGAACATCGGCAGGTTGCGGCCTGCGGTGATGTAGTCACGAGCGTTGTGCACCCGGGTGGCGGCATACAGGCCGATGGCGATGGAAACGACGAGATAAGCGACGACAAGCCAGAGCAGCATGATTAGGCCCTTCGTGATGGCGCATCCGCGCGCGATGAGCAGGGTGGCAAGCGAAAAGAGGGCGGAGTGTAGCAACAGAATGCTGCTGCGGGGGCGGCGAATTCCCCTCCAAGGGCTTGATCGGCCGTGAATTATTGCGTCGACGCAACGCGCGACCGGGGTCGTCGCGCAGGCCACATCAGGTGTGCGGGGTGCCGCTCACGAGCGCGGCTGCCGCGAGACGGGCAATCCAGATCGCGCAGCGTCCGTCCACATCGAGGTCGGGGCGGTATTCGACAATCTCCAGCATGCGGAAGCCGGCGCAATTGCGCAGTGTGTGCAGCGCCGCCTCCAGCGCTAGCGGCTCGAGGCCGTTGGGCTCGGGGCAGGTCACTGCCGGGAAGTGTTGCGGGTCGAGCGCATCCAGGTCCAGGCTCAGGCCGAACCCCGCACGCCGGTCGGCGCGCACGATGCCGAGCGCCTCCGTGAAGCAGGTCTGAAACCCGCGTGCGTGGATCTCGTTCGCCGCGAAAACGCGCACGCCAAGGCGTTCAAGCAGGCTGTGTTCCTCCGCTTCCCAGGCCCGCGCGCCGAAGATGCAGGTGCGGGCGGGGTCGAGGGTGGGGCCCTCGATCCCGGCCAGTGCGGCCGGGCCTGCACCCAGCAGTGCTGCGAGCGGCATGCCGTGGATGTTGCCGGAGTGCGTCGTGGTCTCGGTGTGGCTGTCGAGGTGGGCGTCCACCCACAGCAGGCCCGGCGCCAGGCCGGCCTGCCGTCCGAGTCCGCGCCAGCTGCCGGCCGCAATCGCATGGTCGCCACCGAGGACGAATGTGCGCGCCGTTGCGGGTGCCGCTGCGAGTGCATCGGCAAGGCGGGCTGCGAAGCGCGCGTTGGTGGCGAGGCGTGCGCTCATCGTGGTGCCTTCGCCAGCGTTTTCGCTCGGGGACATTTCGGGGGCGAGCACGAGGGCAGTTTCCAGGGCGAGGCCGAGTTCGGCGCATCGGCGCACCAGGCCGGATCGCAGCAGCGCGGCAGGTGCGTCTGCGCTGCCCGGGTGCGGCGCGCCCAGGGCCGAAGCTGCGCCGATGAGCCGGACCGGTGGGGGTGCGCTCGGCTGGGCTGTGTGCATGCGGTCAGCCGAAGAGGCGGTGGAGCTCCAGGCCGAGCAGGGCCATCGCGGCTGCGCCCACGAGCAGCAGCAGGCGGCCATGCATGCGCTGGTTCGCTGCGAGTTCTTCGAGTCGCTGCTGTTGTGCAGTCTGATGACGCTGTGACTCGGTCAGCGCCTGATGCACGAGGCGGGGCAGCTGCGGCAGCGTACCGGCCCAGGCCGGGGCTTCCTCCTTCATGCCGCGCACCAGGGCGCGCACACCCATGCGCTCGTCCATCCAGCGCTCGAGGAAGGGCTTGGCAGTCTTCCACAGGTCGAGCTCGGGATCGAGCTGACGGCCGAGACCCTCGATGTTGAGCAGGGTCTTCTGCAGCAGCACGAGCTGCGGCTGTACTTCCATCTCGAAGCGGCGCGCGGTCTGGAACAGGCGTAGCAGGGTCTTGCCGAAGGAAATGTCCTTCAAGGGCTTGTCGAAGATCGGCTCGCATACGGTGCGAATCGCCGCTTCGAATTCGTCTACCCGTGTCTTGGCCGGCACCCAGCCAGCCTCGATGTGGGCGAGCGCCACGCGACGGTAGTCGCGCTTGAAGAAGGCGAGGAAGTTCTGCGCGAGGTAGTTCTTGTCCTCCTCGTTCAGCGTTCCCATGATGCCGAAGTCGAGCGCGATGTAGCGCCCGTCCTGATGCACGAAGATGTTGCCCGGGTGCATGTCGGCGTGGAAGAAGCCGTCGCGGAACACCTGGGTGAAAAAGATCTCCACGCCTGCGCGCGACAGAGCCTTCAGGTCGGTGCCCTGGGCGAGCAGTGCTGGCGTCTGCGAGATCGGCACGCCGCGCATGCGCTCCATCACCATGACCTTGCGGCCGCACCAGTCCCAATAGACCTCGGGCACGATCAGCAGCGACGAATCGGTGAAGTTGCGCCGCAGCTGCGAGCAGTTGGCCGCCTCGCGCATCAGGTCGAGTTCGTCGTGCAGGTACTTGCTGAATTCGGCGACCACCTCGCGCGGCTTCAGGCGCCGGCCTTCGGGCCAGATACGCTCCAGCAGCACGGCGGCAACCTCGAGCAGCGCGAGGTCGTGCTCGATGACGCGTTCGATGCCGGGGCGAAGCACCTTGACCGCGACGTCGGTGCCGTCCGGAAGGCGGGCGAAATGCACCTGCGCCACCGAGGCCGAGGCGACCGGGGTGCGTTCGAAGTCGTCGAACACCTCGTCGATCGGCTTGCCGTAGAAGCCTTCGAGGACTTCCAGCGCCTGCTCGGTGGGAAAGGGGGGTACGCGGTCCTGCAACAGGGCAAGTTCGTCGGCGAGGTCGGGGGGCAGCAGGTCGCGCCGGGTCGACAGCATCTGGCCGAATTTCACGAAGATGGGCCCGAGCGACTCCAGCGCCTGGCGCAGACGCGCGCCGCGCGATTCGGTGAATGTCCGCCAGAAGAAGACCTTGTGCCACACGTGTGCCAGCCGGCCGCTGCTGTCGGCGTCGAGCACCATGCGGTCGAGGCCAAAGCGAAGGCTGACGGAAACAATCTTGACGAGACGGAAGATGCGCACGGTGGAAAGCCGGACAGATGCAAACCGCGGACTTTAGCCCGAAAGTGGCGTGGATGGAACGCGCGCCCAAGTGCTCGCCCGACCGTACCGCCCCCCGCTCCTGCGGGGTTGGCACCCTCCGGGGGCGCGTGCTGTGCGTCTGGCCTGCAAAGCGCGCTCACATCCTCGCCGGGGCGGGGCTTTCCGTTCCGCTATAATCCGCCGTTTCGAATTCAATCCGAGTGCCATGAGCGCCGACCCCAAAGTCCTTCTGACCGATCTGCTGAAAACCGCGCTGAAGAGCGTAGCGCCCGATCAGGTCGATACCCCGATCCTGCTGGAGCGCCCGAAACAGGCCAGCCACGGTGATTTCGCCACCAACCTCGCGCTGCAGCTGGCCAAGCCGCTCAAGCGCAATCCGCGCGAACTCGCCAACCTGTTGCTGGCAGAGTTGCCGTCCTCGACGCTGGTCGAGAAGGCCGAGGTTGCCGGTGCGGGCTTCATCAACTTCACCCTGGCCGCCGATGCCAAGACCGCGATCGTGCGCGAGGTGCTGGGCAAGGGTGTGGATTTTGGCCGCGGCGCCGTCAAGGGCATCAAGGTGCAGGTCGAGTTCGTCTCCGCCAACCCGACCGGACCGCTGCACGTCGGCCATGGCCGTGGTGCGGCCTACGGTGCCTCGCTGTCGGACGTGCTGGCCTTTGCCGGCTACGACGTCACGCGCGAGTATTACGTCAATGACGCCGGCCGCCAGATGGACATCCTGGCGCTGTCGACCTGGCTGCGTTATCTCGCCTTTTTCGGTGTCGAGATTCCTTTTCCGCCCAACGCCTATCAGGGCGATTACGTGATCGACATGGGGCGCGACATGCGCGACGCCCATCAGGACCGCTTTGCGAAGGTAACGGTCGAGCAGGTGCTCGCTGGCACGCCTGGCCTGCCGCCGATCGAGCGCAAGGACGATGAGGCCAAGCAGCAACGCGAGGAGCACCTCGACGCGCTGATCGCCAACGCCAAGAAACTGCTCGGCGAGGACTACCCCTGGGTGCACGGCTTCGCACTCAACGAGCAACTGGGCGACGGTCGCGAGGACCTGCAGGAGTTCGGCGTGCGCTTCGACAAGTGGTTCTCGGAGCAGAGCCTGTTCGACACCGGCCTGGTCGAGCGCGCGGTCGCCCAACTTGAGAAGCAGGGCCACATCTACCTGCAGGACGGCGCCAAGTGGTTCCGCTCCACCGCCTTCGGCGACGAGAAGGACCGCGTCGTGCAGCGCGAGAACGGCTTGTACACCTACTTCGCTTCCGACATCGCGTACCACCTCAACAAGTACGAGCGCGGCTTCGACCGCATCATCGACATCTGGGGTGCAGACCACCACGGCTACATCCCGCGCGTGAAGGGCGCTATCGCCGCGCTCGGCCTGCCGCCGGAGAAGCTCGAGGTGGCGCTGGTGCAGTTCGCGGTGCTGTACCGCAATGGTCAGAAGACCTCGATGTCCACGCGCTCGGGCGAGTTCGTCACCCTGCGCGAACTGCGCAAGGAAGTCGGCAACGATGCGTGCCGCTTCTTCTACGTGCTGCGCAAGTCCGACCAGCACCTGGACTTCGACCTCGACCTCGCCAAGAGCCAGAGCAACGAGAACCCGGTGTACTACGTGCAGTACGCTCACGCCCGGGTGTGCTCGGTGCTCAGCCAGTGGGGCGGGGAGACTGTCGAACTGGCCGAGGCCGATCTCGGCCTGTTGCAGAACGAACGCGAGCTCGCCCTGTGCGCCTGCCTGGCGACTTTCCCCGAGCTGGTGCAGAACGCCGCCGCCGACTACGCGCCGCATCAGGTCGCCTTCTATCTCAAGGATCTCGCTGCCGACTTCCACAGCTGGTACAACGCCGAGCGCATGCTGGTCGAGGACGAGGCACTCAAGCTCGCCCGCCTTGCGCTCGCCGCCGCGGTACGCCAGGTGCTGGTCGCCGGACTGAAGATGCTGGGCGTATCCGCGCCCGAGTCGATGTAAGCCACGGAGAGTGCTCGTGAGTCGTGATCGAAAGCCCGTCCGCAAGCCCGCGCGCCCGCCCGCCCGAAGCGCGGGTGGCACGCTCATCGGCATCTTCATCGGGCTGGTGCTCGGAGCGATGATCGCTGCGGGGGCTGCGTGGTATTTCACCCGTTCGAACCCCTTTCAGCCGGCACCTACCGCGCCGCGTGTGGAGGCGCCATCGCAGGGCGGGCCTGCCGCGCTACCCGGAAAGCCGGGAGACCGGCCGGTCGCGAAGCAGGACTTCGATTTCTATCGCATCCTGCCGCAGGGCGACAATGTGCCCGCACCCGGGCAGGCCGCAGTGCAGCCCGTGCCCGTGGTCGAGGCCGTGCCACAGCCCGTGCAGCCGTCGCCTGTGCGGCTCTATCTCCAGGTTGGCGCCTTCGAAAATCCGAGCGAAGCCGACAACCTCAAGGCCCGTCTTGCGCTGTCGGGCATCGAGGCCAGCGCGCAGCGTGCCCAGCTTTCCGATGGGCGGGTCGTGCATCGTGTGCGCGTGGGACCGTTTGCCACTCCCGAAGACATGAACCCGATGCGGGCCCGCCTGGCCGAGGCCGGATTCAACGCCTCGGTCAGCCGCAACCCCTGAGCGTGGAGGCCGCGCGGTGCGGAACAACCGGCCGTCCGCCGCGTCAGAGCAAGGCCGGATCAACAGCCCCATACCTAGCCAACGGAGTTCTGCATGAATCGTCGTGATGCCCTCAAGCTTGCCGGTCTGACCCTTGCGCTGCCCTATGCAGGCCTGGCGGGGGCGGCCGACCCCTTCCAGGTTCTGGACCCGGCACAGCCGGGTGACGACCCCTCGAAGATCGAAGTGTACGAGTTCTTCCACTACGGTTGTCCGCACTGCAGGGACTTCGATCCGCTGGTCTCGGCGTGGAAGAAGACGCTCGCCGAGGATGTGATCCTGCGTGTCGTGCCCGCGGTCTGGAACAATGCTCAGCTTGCCGGGCTGGCACGGCTGTATTACACCGCCGAGATCGCAGGCGAACTCGATACGGTCCATTCGTCCGTATTTGCAGCGGTTCAGGACGAGAAGCGCCCCCTCTTCAACGAGGAGCAGGTCAGAGAGTTCGTCACCGGCAAGGTCGCCGACCCCGCGAAGTTCATGGAAACCTACAAGTCCTTCGGCGTCGGCTCCTTGGTGCAGCGCTCGGATCAGCTCGCACGCGCGATGAAGATCCAGGGCGTGCCGGCGATCGTCGTCGGCGGCAAGTACCTGACCTCGGCATCAATGACCGGTAGCCACGAGAACACGCTCAAGGTGGCCGATCAACTCATCACCAGAGTGCGCCAGGAGCGCGGCTGAGGGTGGGGGCGAACGCGCACGCGCACGCGCCGGCTCTCGCGGCCATGGAGGGGGGTGAGCGGCGGCGCATACAGCGCTTCATCGCCTCCCGTCGTGGTGTCCCGTACATCTGGCTGCGCTCGGGTGATCAGCGCACGGCACTGCGCGACATCTCGATCGAGGGTTTCTCGATCGGAGCCGACGTTCCGCTCGGTTCCGGCAGTGTGTTCGAGTTCGTGCTCGAACGCGAAGGCGTTCCGGACCGGATCCGTGGTCGCGCCGAGCCGATGAACTGCATCGAGTCGGCCGGGCAGATCGGCTGCCGCTTCGTGGAGTTGGAAGTTCGTGGCGCCGAGCGCCTTCGCGACTGGCTCATCGCGCTGGTGATCATGAACGCCAGTGTGCGCATCAGCGAAAAGGATGCTGCGGCGATCGTCGCCGGTCCGTCGCTGATCTGAGCGCATTTCCCGGGCGTGCGTCCCTCGACGCCCGCCTGGGGATGGGTGAGCTCAGATCAGGCCGAGATTGCTCAGCGCGCCGTCGGCGATGGGTTCGCCGTGCCGGCTGTTCAGCTTGATCTGCAGGCGCAGGTCGTTGATCGAGTCGGCGTTGCGCAGTGCATCTTCGTAGGTGATGAGTTCGTCCTCGTAGAGCTGGAACAGCGACTGGTCGAAGGTCTGCATGCCGAGCTCGCGGGAGCGCTTCATGATGTCCTTGATCTCGGGGACGTTACCCTTGAAGATCAGGTCGGAAATCAGCGGCGAGTTGAGCAGTACCTCGACCGCGGGCACCCGGCCCTTGCGATCCTTCACCGGCAGCAGGCGCTGCGAGATCATCGCGCGCAGGTTCAGCGACAGGTCCATCAGCAGCTGCGTGCGGCGGTCTTCCGGGAAGAAGTTGATGATCCGGTCGATCGCCTGGTTGGCGCTGTTGGCGTGCAGCGTCGCCAGACACAGGTGCCCGGTCTCGGCGAAGGCGATCGCATAGTCCATGGTCTCGCGGTCGCGGATTTCGCCCATCAGGATCACATCCGGGGCCTGGCGCAGGGTGTTCTTCAGCGCAGCCTCCCAGTTCTCGGTGTCGATGCCGACCTCGCGCTGGGTGACGATACAGTTCTTGTGTGGATGCACGAACTCGATCGGGTCCTCGACCGTGATGATGTGGCCGTAGGTGTTTTCGTTGCGGTAATCGACCATCGCCGCGAGCGAGGTCGTCTTGCCGGTGCCCGTGCCGCCCACGAAGATCACCAGCCCGCGCTTGGAGAGCGCGATGTCGGTGAGCACCGGCGGCAGCCCCAGTTCCTCGAAATTCGGGATCTTCTGCGGAATGGTACGCAGCACCAGCCCGACGCGGCCCTGCTGCACGAAAGCGTTTACGCGGAAGCGCCCGATCCCGGCGGGAGAGATGCCGAAGTTGCACTCCTTGTGGGCCTCGAAGTCGGCGGCCTGGCGGTCGTTCATCACCGCGCGGGCGAGTTCGGAAGTGTGCTGGGGCTGCAGG